>NZ_JAWOQN010000169.1:0-1045 GCF_033337395.1 Vibrio sp. YT-19(2023)
GCGCTCATTCGCCCAGCCGAGTTGTTTGTTGGATAAATATAGATATCTGCGGCCAAGCGTTGGCTTAACCATTTGTCAGTGGTGTCTCTAAAGCTACCCACCATGGTCTCAACACCAATATTCGCAGCGAGTGCCAACATAAACGCCATCGTTGCGACACCACGATAGCTCATACTTGCCGCCGCATCAGCAAAGAACCAACGCACACGAACCCAGCGTAACGTATATGAGAAGCTTTGGAACATGTGCCACATCAAAAATGGCATGAATAGAGCCACACTCACCAACATCAATGCGATAATGGCAAAACCCGTCTCTTGCGTTTTAGGTGCTTGGTAAACCGCAACCGCGGCTACACAGAAAGCACATGCCGCCAATGCTTGCCAAGAAAACTCTCTTCCTGCAAAGCGCATTAACGATAAACGCGAAGACAAACGAATTGGTTGCGATTTCAACAATCGAATCAGTGGCCACAAACAGGAAATCAGAGCGCCCATTGCCGACATAATCAAACTGTATAAACTCGACTGCCACGACCAACCGATAGTAAGGCCAACGTTGGCGTCATATAGATCGCTCAAACTGGAAGATACTGCAGGGATCAACTCGTTCGCCAACATGAGTCCAAAGAAGTTACCGCAAGCCCAAGCGACCAAAACGAGGATCGAGAGCTCAAGTAATAACGCTTGCGCCAATTAGGTTCCATTCACACCGGTTTGACGCAAAATCCCGACTAATCGCTGACGCTGAATAAAAGACAAGGACATCGCTTGATAGACGATGAACAGTCCAACCAAAAATGACAACATCCCCATCGCGGTTAGGTTCATGTGGAATGCTTTGGTCAAAGATTCAAGCTCAGTACGAGTGTTTCGTACCAAAGTCATGCCATTTGGCAGTATGTTTTTTAATGCGATCAGTTTTTCTTCTGGCATCTCGCCACATGAAATCGCTGAAAGGCCCGAGCTTCGCTTCAACATTCTTAATAAAGAAATATCGGTAACTAAACGTGTACCTGATAAGAGCTTGTTTTGATCCACTTGAA
>NZ_JAWOQN010000170.1:0-1044 GCF_033337395.1 Vibrio sp. YT-19(2023)
GGTGTAGCTCCAATTGGCAGAGCAGCGGATTCCAAATCCGCGTGTTGGGAGTTCGAATCTCTCCACCCCTGCCATATTTAAAGCCTCAGTCGAAAGACTGGGGCTTTTTTGTATCTGCAGCTCTGAGCTGAAGATATCTCTCCATACCTTTATTATACCATCTGGAAAATTAACTGGTTAGGTCTATCCATTTTTACGAATGCATTTTGGTGACTCTTTTGGAGCAATCCAAAAACCGATACTATGCATCGCAGACTTTGGAGATGATGTCGTCGTAACCCGTAAAAGGTTGGTTGGATAAATCGCGTTGCCTCAACCAACGCCATACTTGTTCGATAGGGTTTAGCTCTGGAGAATAGGGCGGAAGTTTGATGACACTGACATTCTTAAAGTCATTGGCCATTTCTTCTGTATGTCATCCTCCACCATCCATAACAACGACGGCGCGACATCCTTCCTCCGTGACTCCCAATATTTGTTTTAAGTGCTCTATCATGATGTCTTTATTAACCCAAGAGACAACGATAGCCTCACAGATTCCTTTTCTGGGACAGATAAGCATACTCAAATTGTTATTGCTTCACGGCTCTTGGGTGAGTTGCTTTTTCAGTCCATAAGCGTGTTGTCGTGTTGTCGTGTTTTGTTGCCCAAATCTGGCTTTGTCCTGAAACCAGACATCAACACACTCTAAAGCTATATGTTCTGGGATATTAAGGATCGTTTCGATTTTGATTTTTTTAAATACTCTTGTGCTTGTTTGAGGTGTTTTGAGCGGGAAGTTATTCATGAAAAGCCCATGTGGTCGAGCAGGTAATAGATAGAATTAGAGTGGTAGTACTGACCAAATTCTTTCACGATATAAGCGAGGATGTCGGCACCAGTCAGTTCTACGTCTTGTGTATCCTTGGCTTTATCTTTTATATTGACTCAATTGTTCTCTTTGCTCGGAAGTTAAGAATGGTGGTCTTCCTATTCTTGGCTTTTCTTGCCGTCCTTCCAGCCCTTCTTCAAGAAAGGTTTAAACCTACTTATTGACACTGGTTC
>NZ_JAWOQN010000171.1:0-1041 GCF_033337395.1 Vibrio sp. YT-19(2023)
ACGTTCTACAATATTCGCGTAGTGGGTTAATTGTTCTTCAAACTTTCTGCGATTCCACAGTCCCGTTAAACCGTCCTTCTCACTTAAGTTGCGCAGCTGCTCTTCCAACGCTTTACGTTCAGAAATATCCACCAGCGAAGTGATGTAATAGCTGATTTTACCGGACTTTGTTAAGTTCGCTTGGATACGCATGATCGCCGTAAACACATGATTCAATTGGGTACGGCAGCGTACTTCGCCTTCCCAAACATTCTCGCGCCCTAACTTATTCCAAATGTTTAGCGTCTCTTCGAGGTCTTCAGGAAGCAAAATCAGGCTGTGGGCATTCGAGCCTTTCACTTGTTCGGTAGAATAACCCATCATGTTTTCAAACTCTTGGTTGACCATGATGATGCGAAGCGACGCGTCAGAAATCATGACGGCGGTCATACCATCGAGTGCGGCACGGGCTAACTTCGATTCCACACTATGGCGACGGTAATGCAGCGCCAACGCGGTAATTGGCAAAGTGAAAACCAGTACAAGACTTAATACAAACAAGGATTCTTGAATAAGGTCATTGATGTCGCGCGTCGCTCTTTTTGACAACTGCTCATTCGAGAGGTCGATGATGAGATGCAAAGGCTCGTTGGAGACAAACTTAATCGAGCTAAACGCAATCAAATGTTCACCGTTATAAGAGTACCCCGCTTGCTCAGATACCACTCGCGGCCATATATCTGGATACATGTTCGAGAAATTAAACTGAGAACGCTCAGGAATAATATCGCCATACAAGCGCGACTCGTCAGGACTCGCGATATAAAAGCCGTTGTGCTTAACCAACTCGATGTGGAAATCTCGCACTGGTGAATAGTTGAGAAGGGATGACAGATACTCGATATCGACATTCAACACTAAGTAGCCCTGTCGAACGTCATTCACTGAAATTGGCATCAAAATGCGTAGTGACGGACTTAGCGGATAAACCAATTCACCTTTGTCCCTTTCAAGTTCAATCCCCCAAGCTGAGATTTGCTCGTTCTACAAACTCTGCGCGTA
>NZ_JAWOQN010000172.1:0-1039 GCF_033337395.1 Vibrio sp. YT-19(2023)
AGAAGTGAACGTCTACTCTTACCGTCAACCTTTTCTAGTTGAACCAATGTTCAACGAGTTTACTAAAGAAACTGGCATCAAAGTAAACGTTAAATTTGCGAAGGAAGGTCTAGCAGAGAAACTAGCTCAGGAAGGCGAATACAGCCCAGCGGACGTTGTCCTGACTACTGATATCAGCCGTCTAGCAGAACTGACAAACAAAGGTCTAGTTCAGAAAGTTGATAGCAAGATCATTGAAGAAAATGTACCAGCTCAGTACCAAGACAAAGAGAATGAGTGGTTTGCACTTACGCTACGTACTCGCAGTGTTTACTCTTCTCGCGACCGTGTTGGCAAACTAGGTGCGGACTTTAACTATGCTGATCTAGCCAAACCAGAATACAAAGGTAAGATTTGTACTCGCAGCGGCAAGCACCCATACAACGTATCTCTTGTTTCTTCGATGATCGCTCACTACGGCGAAGCAGAAACGAAAGAATGGTTGGAAGGCGTAAAAGCGAACCTTGCTCGTAAACCTCAAGGTAACGACCGTGCACAAGTAAAAGCGATTAAAGAAGGTCTATGTGATGTTTCTTTGGGTAACAGCTACTACCTAGGCAAAATGGTTAACGACAAAGAGCAAAAAGCTTGGGCTGATGCGGTTTACATTAACTTCCCGAATCAAAAAACAACAGGCACGCACGTGAACATCTCTGGTATGGCGATGGCGAAATACGCTCCAAACCGAGATAACGCGCTTAAGCTAATGGAATTCTTGACTGGCGAAACCGCTCAGAAGATGTACGCAGAAGTGAACTACGAGTACCCAGTAAAAGAAGGCGTTAAGCGTTCTGAACTTGTGGAATCTTGGGGCGACTTTAAAGCAGACACGCTTTCTCTAGATGATATCGCTTCTCACCATGAAGCAGCGATTAAGCTACTAGATGAAGTGAAATTTGACCTTTAATTCCTTGTGGGGGTATAACTATACCCCCATTTGATTAAAGGATATGAGATGTATTTGCAACAGCATTTGTATTTCATACAGCCTTGCAGTAAT
>NZ_JAWOQN010000173.1:0-1033 GCF_033337395.1 Vibrio sp. YT-19(2023)
ATTCCAAGAAGTGTCGTTGTTTTTTTCATCATGGTTTCTCACTTTATACCAATTTAGATAAGCCACTGAAACTTACAGGCCAGTCATTTCAATAGCTTATATGAATAAGTATCAAGACAAAAAGGGCGTTTCCGCCCTTTAAGCTGCTTCTTTATTAGAAGTAGTATTCAACACCTACAGAGAACTCATCGTAGTCAGCTGACTTCCAACGCGCTTCTGCTGGTTTATCTAGTTGAGATGCACCGTCACCGAAGTCTAGAGTACGAGCACGTACGTAAAGCACTGCAGATGGGTCTACGAAGTACATAACTTGTGCAGATAGTACATCGTCTGCTGTATCGTTAATTGTCTTACCGTCACGTTCTAGGTCGAAGTTCGCTGCGTAACCTAGCTTGTACTGCCAGTCACCTGTTGTGTACATCAGACCTGCAGACATTGCATCTTGCTTCTCGTTCACGCCGTTGCTTGCGTCCGCTTCCATGTATTTGTATTGAGCGAAGAACGAGATACCGTTATCAAACCAACCTTGAACACCAACTAGGTACGTGTTGTTTTCCCAAGTTTGACCTTCAGATTCAATGTTACGGTTACCTTCGTAAGCAGCATCCAATTGTAGTGGACCTAACTTGTAGTGAGCCGCGATGCCGCCCCAGTAATCATCACCAGCACCTAGACCCGCTTTATCACCAGCACCCGCTGCGATATCTAGAGAGAACTTGTCTGCGTACATTGGAGAGTCCCAACGAATGGTGTTTGATTGACGGTCTTGGTACTTAGCACCACCGATTGCACCACCCCAGTCGTAAACATCGCCTAGACCTGGGTTAGATGCTGGCCAGTCAACCAACTCGTACATAGGTGTCAAAACACGACCTAGACGAACTTGACCCCAAGAAGCACTTTCAAAACCGACGAATGTGTCACGCTCACCAAGACCAGCACCCTCGCCACCAAAGCTAGGGTCTACGTAACCACCTTCGATTTGCCAAATAAAGGTAGGACCGAAGTTAGCAAATTGTTTTTTACCACGGAA
>NZ_JAWOQN010000174.1:0-1030 GCF_033337395.1 Vibrio sp. YT-19(2023)
GGAGTAAACACTCCCTTTTTATTAATGAACCGGAACAGAATTTTTCTGATTAAACTTGCCGAAGTATTGCTCCAAAATTTCTGGCGTTAACTTACCTTCTGCTTCTAGCTTTTTAAGCTCAGCCGCAATGGCTTTTTGCTCTTCTAGCGAAGGCAGCTTTACTTCTGGCTCCTCTGCAGCTTCTTGAGAAATCTGCGCTAGTTCTTTTTCGAAGTCGTTCATAGTACTTACCTAAATATAGTCATTAAACTGTTCAACTTCGTCTATTCTATCCAACTCTAGAGTTTGAAGCTACCAACCATCTTATCGAGGCGAGATGAAAGCTCTTGAAGATCGCGGCTTGCGCCAGCCAACTCTTCCGCCGTTGCAGTTGTCATCTCGTTGATTGCGTTGATTTCTTCAATATTCTGATTGATCGTATGAACCACGGTAGATTGCTCTTCCGTTGCCGTCGCAACTTGCGTGTTTCGATCGGAGATATCCGTAATGCGTTCAGAGATATTCACCAGCACTTCTACCGCTTCATCCGTCGAAGCCACACCCTCAAATGTGACCGCTTTGCCAGCTTCCATCGCGCTTACTGCGTCCTGAGCATCACTTTGAAGCTGGTTGATCATACGTTGAATCTCTTCCGTTGAATCGGCAGTGCGCGACGCTAGGTTACGAACTTCATCTGCAACTACCGCAAAGCCTCGACCTTGCTCACCTGCGCGTGCTGCTTCAATCGCTGCGTTCAGTGCCAACAAGTTTGTTTGCTCAGAGATATCGCGGATTACACCAAGGATAGAGCCGATATCTTTCGTTGTAGAAGCAAGCTGTGTCACAACAATGTTTGTCGTTTCCACATCGTCAGCAAGACGGCTGATCACTTCTTTCGCTTTCATCACAACTTCACGACCCGTCTGAGTATTATCAGACGCTTGGTTTGCAGTATCGGCTGCCGTCGCTGCGTTAGACGCAATTTCACTGATCGTCGCGCCCATTTGGTTGATCGCTGCAACCACTTGAATCGTCTGGTCACGTTGCTCTT
>NZ_JAWOQN010000175.1:0-1026 GCF_033337395.1 Vibrio sp. YT-19(2023)
ACAATAAAATCATGCACTTATTGTTATAGAGTTGTTTTTAAAGAAACACTCGCAAAACGAATAAATAAATGACATTAATATTGAGTTTCTTATAAAATAGCGCACGTAAAACAATAAGATATCAGGCACTGTGCAGTTAGGCTCCAGCGAAACCCAAGTTTATTATCATCTTCTTGATCTGGACGACTCTCAAAAGCAGCAATACCTCCAAGAATTGCAACAGAGTCAACCTGAGCTATACATTCAACTCGCGCCCCTTTTAGCCCATGAAGCCCCAGAAGAGCGATTAACGCAATTGCTTTACTTTGGCGCTCATCAAGCGACCAGCAGCGAGATCGACCTTAGTGGCGAAGTGATCAGTAAGTATCGCCTAACTCATGAGTTGGGGCGTGGTGGTATGGGCGTCGTTTATGCCGCGCAACGCGCAGATGAGACCTTCGAGCAAGATCTTGCGATCAAATTCATCCAAAGCAATTTAAGTAATGTGCTCGGACAACGGGCACTTTTCGATGACGCGCAGCTACTAGCACGTTTAAATCACCCTTATATTGCGAAAGTCTTTGACGGCGGCCTGCATGACGACTCGGTTTACATCGTCATGGAGCGCGTGTTTGGCCAAACATTGGATGATTATCTTGTCGATGTCACGCTGACAGACCAAGAGAAGCTCACGCTGTTTAAGCAGATTTGCCAGGCAATGGAACACGCGCATCATCACCACGTGTTACACGCCGATCTCAAGCCTGAAAATATCCTGATTGACCCAAATAAACGACCGAAATTGCTCGATTTCAATCTGACGCAGAAAGTGTAAAACAGCGGTGGCGAATCCCCACCCGCATTAATTGCGTTTAGCCAAAACTTTGCCAGTCCAGAACAACAGACTGGTCAGTTTCTGACGGCACAAAGCGATGTGTACTCTCTGGGTAAAATTCTCGCGATGATGTTTCCGTCACCGCGCGTTTGGTCTGATGTTTACTGGGTCATTAGACGCGCGACACGCTCTGCCGCAAAACTGCGCTATTC
>NZ_JAWOQN010000176.1:0-1018 GCF_033337395.1 Vibrio sp. YT-19(2023)
CAGGTTTCAATATCTGAAAGTTATCCGTAATTCTGGATGACAATGAGCCTGCAACTTCTGGTAGCGTTACATCGAAAAACTCTTTGATGGCTGAAGTAAATTCTGGCTTGGAGGAGAAGTAAATATTGTTCCTCACATGTTCATTCATCACTTTCCAAAGCCGCTCGATTGGATTTAAATTTGGACTGTAAGGTGGTAAGTAATGAAGCTCAATATTGAGCACTTTTGCCGCATTTCTCACCAGCTCTGACTGATGATAGGCGGCGCCATCAAGAACTAGGTGAACTTTTTGCTCCAACGGGTAATGCTCCTTTTTGAGCTTCCAGAAGGAGCGAACGATGCTCTCGCTGTTTATCGTCTCATACGTCTCTGTCACCGTTGCGCCAATATTTTGAAGCGGTAACGCACCGATAATATTAAGACGAGTTCGACTGCCTGTTGTCTCAATCACTTTGTCTTGGCCTTTTCGTATCCAGCCATAACTGAGTTTTTTTGACTGCGTAGGATGAACGGCATCCATGAACAGCACAGGGTCTTCGCTGCTTTTTAGCGTCTCGTTATAGTATTCGATAAAGGCTTGCTGCATCTCTGGATTAAACTTGTGCGGTACACCTTTCGGCTTCTTATATGAGAAACCGTGATGATGTAACCACTTGTTCATTCCAGCAACGGTATAACGGATACCAAACTCTGCTTGTACATAAGCGACAATTTGATGGATATGAAAGTACGTGTTTTCAGCCAGATGTTCGATAAGCTGCACGGTTTGCCCAGCAGAAAGTCGGCTTTGACTACCGCCATTTTCAGGCTTGAGTTTTTCAGAGAGAACATAATCACTGAGATGACGAGCGACGGTCGATTCGTGAATACGAAGAGCTTGAGAAATCATCATCTGACTCCAACCTTCAGAGGCAAGTAAAACTGCTTTGATGCGGTCACGCACTCGACCATCACGAGTTGAATCGTGCATCTCTTCGAGCTGTTGTTTCTGTTGTGGAGTCAGTGTAATTTTCATGGT
>NZ_JAWOQN010000177.1:0-1017 GCF_033337395.1 Vibrio sp. YT-19(2023)
CAACCTTGGTTGTCTAAGCCGAACTCTTCATCAACCGCAACTGGCTGAGCCAGCGGCGGAAAACGGTGTAAACGGTAACCACTTTGAGGCAGTCGCATAATGTTCGATCTTTGTTCTGCCATGCTTTATTCCACCGTTGGCTCTTCGTATAGAAGCAACTGAACTTCACCCGACTCATCAAGCTCGCGCACCATTTGCATGATGTCTTGGCGCGCTTTCTGAACTCGACTTAGTGCAACTGCACCACGCGCTTCCATATCGTCTTCTAGCGCTTTCACCATACGTTGTGGCATTGAGCGTTTGATCGCTTGCTGCAACGTGATATCCGAACCTTTCAGTGCCGTAGCCCAAAGCTCGAGTGGAATTTGCTGTACGAGCATGTCCATGGTTTCTTCGCGTTGACGGCCCAGTACCATGAAGTCAAACATGTTCTCTTCGATGGCGTTAACCACTTCTTCATCATGCAGTTTGAGCATTTCCATCAATGAACCACGGTCGCCTTCAAAGCGGTTGATGATGTCTGCCGCTTGCTTAACGCCAGAAAGCGGTACACTTTGGCTTGCAGACACTTTTTCGATACAACGTTCAACCAGTTCATGCAGATCGGTCGCGACTTGGTGATCGATGTCTTGTAGCTGCGCAATACGGAAGATGATTTCATCATGGTAGTCTTGCGGCAGATGCTTCAGCACGGCAGATGAGCTATCCGCTGGCAGATAAGCCAAGAAAATGGCTTGCATCTGCGGGTGCTCGTTGACGATAAATCGCGCCAGCGTTTCAGCCTCTACCCATTGCAGACGCTGCATGTTGTTGCGAATTTCGTCACCGTACAGGTTGTTCAACAGACCTTTAGCAAGATCGTTACCGAGCGCCTTACGCAAGGTGTTCGACAAGTACTCTTTCGATGCACCACGAATGCCACTGTGCTCACGAAAATCTTCAAAAAAGTTTTGAATCACACCGCGTGCTGAATCGCTTTTTATGCCATTCAGTTTCGCCATTGCGCGAGTCACACGC
>NZ_JAWOQN010000178.1:0-1017 GCF_033337395.1 Vibrio sp. YT-19(2023)
TCTTTGTTCTTAATTGAGAAAATCAAATACGCGAGTTCACTCAACGCGCTGGCGGCGTTGAAAGAAGAACGTCAAACCATTTTCCAAGCGTTGGTGGAAAGCGGTGTGAGTGCGGAAATTCAGGGGCGAGTGATGTCGATGATCATGGACGCTTTCACGCGCCGCATCATCCAGCTCAATGAAGAACTGTTGGGCCCACCGCCATGTGATTACGCGTGGTTGGTTGCAGGCTCTCACGCCCGTAACGAAGTGCACATGCTGTCAGACCAAGACAGTGCGATTGTGCTTTCCGATGACGCCACCGAAGAACATAAACTGTACTTCACTCACCTTGCCATGCGGGTGTGTAATGGTTTGGCGGCGTGCGGCTATCCGCTTTGTGACGGCAAGTACATGGCAGCGTCACCAAAGTGGTGTCAGCCAATTCGTCGTTGGAAAGAGTACTATCAGAAGTGGGTGGCCAGCCCAGAATACAACAAACTATTGAGCATTAGCGTATTCCTTGAAGTGCGTGCCATTCACGGCAACCGCGAGTTTGTCGACCAAATCCAACAACACTTGCATGATTGCATTCAAAAGAGCCCGAGCTTTATTCCGGCTTTGGTGCGCGATGCGATTGACACTCAGCCGCCACTTGGCATTTTCAACAATTTGGTGTTGGAAAAAGGTGGGGAAAACAGCAACACGTTAAACATCAAAAAGTACGCCTTGAATCTGATCATCGATCTGGCGCGTATTTTCAGTCTTGCCGCTGGCGGCTCGTTAACTGGCACAGAAGAGCGTTTTCGCTACGCAGCCCAGCACGGCACATTGTCGAAAGACAGTGTTGAAAACATCATTGGCGCGTATCGCTTTATTACTCAGGTACGTTTCCGTCATCAACTCAATGCGATTCTGGCAGGCACCACACCTGACAACCACATCGCACCCGATGATTTCAGTAGCTTTGAACGCAAGCACTTAAAAGATGCATTTAAGATCATCAGTGAGCTGCAAGATGTCGCGAAACTGAAGTTT
>NZ_JAWOQN010000017.1:0-125908 GCF_033337395.1 Vibrio sp. YT-19(2023)
GTATCTAAGCCCAGTTAACTTTGAACAACAAAATGTCGCTTAATGGAGTGTCCAGTCTGGCTGGAGCAGATCATACAGCGAACAGATAACGCAGTTAAGCTGATCGCTAAATGCCAAAAAGAAGCACTAGATACGCTAGAGCTCTCTGAAAAAGCAGGCAATGTGATGAATGAAATACAAGATGGCGCTAGCCGTGTTGTAGAGGCCGTGGAGCAATTTAATCGCTCGTTGTAGTTAATCAATAAGTTTTCATTGTAGGGGCGATGGGTAAAAAGCAATTCGCCTTATTCAACCTGTATTGAGGAGCGTTGAAGTCGCAATACTACTCCTGCCGCAGTCAAGTTAAGCGTTTTGAAGGGGAGGTAGTTCGACAACCGGTACAGGTTTTAGCCAGTTTGCTTGCTGTATAGAATGCTAAAGTAATTTAGTATGCGAAAAGGCTTGCCTTAATACTTTGCCTGCATTTAATGTATCTAGCAGCAGAACTTCAATCTGCGTGACAACAATACAGGAGAGGATCGGGCTTTCACTTTTTCGCTCGACACAAACCCCTTTCAAATTTACACAATAGCGCAGTAAAAACTCTCTTGCTGCGCTATTGTGTGTTCCATATTTTGTGAGTACTTATGTTTAACTCAGAACGTAAAGCGACGGTTATTCTGGTTGCGACGACGATGATCGCGGCACTTGGCTGGATATTCTCTAAGGAAACAATACAGGGTTTACCACCTTTTGGCTTTATTGGGGCGCGATTTACTATCGCTTCGCTCTGCTTACTGCCTCTATGTTACCGACCTTTGCTGAAAGCAAACTTAAAAGATGTGCTTTCTGCTGGTGGTGTCGGGCTCCTGTTAGGCAGTGCCGTTATGACATGGATTTACGCTATTTCTATCAGTGATACTCTCGGGGAAGGCGCATTTATCATGAGCCTTTCCATGCTGTTTGTGCCGATTGTTGCATGGGTTATGTTTCGTCAACGACCACAACGAATTTTCTGGCTTTCTTTGCCTATCGCTGTATTAGGTCTTGCTTGTCTTTCTTTAGTTGGTGGCTGGAAACAATCGGCCAGTCAATTGTGGTTTCTTGGTGCAGCACTGGTTTTGGCGCTTCATTTTAATGTGAACAGCAAATACTCTCAAAAACTACCTGTGCTGCTGCTTACTTGCGTGCAACTTTTTTCAGCAGGTTGTTTAGGTTTGTTGGTTTCATTTTTTATGGAATCTTTCCCGGCAGAGGTGGACTCCTCTATTTGGTGGTGGTTTGCGTTGAGTACCTTATTAGCGACGAGCTTGCGTTACGTAATGCAAACCATGGGGCAAAAATTTGTTCAGGCAGGTAACGCTGCTCTAATTATGATATTAGAACCAGTTTGGACGGTTATTCTGAGCGTGCTGTGGTATGGCGAAGTGCTAACGGCAAATAAACTAGTAGGTTGTGTGCTTATCTTATTTTCTCTAATTATTTATCGTACTGGCGGGCGGTTTCGCTTCCCTACTCGAAAGTAGAGCAAATTAACTTGGGTTGGGAGAATTTGAGGTGCTGGATGGCCTTCTACGAAAGTGATAATACGCGGTTACGCAATGCTAATGACACTTTTGATGTAGGCTGCCGACCCAGCTCTTCGCTGATCATCCAGCCAGCTTTAGCCAGTAGATCTAAGTCGATCCCCGTCTCTATTCCTAACCCTTGGCATAAATACAGTACATCCTCCGTTGCGACATTCCCTGATGCGCCATGAGCGTATGGGCATCCACCCAGCCCAGCTACACTACTGTCGATGGTGTTGATGCCCATACTCAGTGCCTGATAAATGTTGGTGAGAGCTTGTCCCCATGTGTCGTGGAAATGGACAGCAAGCTGGGGAAGAGGTGCAACCAACATGACGGCTTCTAGCATAGCAGCGATACGGTTTGGCGTGCCTGTACCGATTGTGTCGCCTAGAGACACCTCATAACACCCTAAATCGATGAGTGATTTGACCACGCTCGCCACTTGTTTAGGGGCTGTCGGGCCATCGTAAGGGCAGTCGGCAACGCAGGATAGATAGCCACGAACAGGGATGCCGTATTTGGTGGCTAATCGCATTACAGGTTCGAAGCGAGTTAAACTTTCGGCAATCGAGCAATTGATATTGTGTTGGCAGAATCCTTCTGAGGATGAAGTGAAAATCGCGACCTGATTGACACCAGCCTCTAACGCTTGTTCTAAGCCTTTTAGGTTTGGTGTCAGGGCAGAGTAGGTAACATGATTTCGCCGTGTTATTGCTTTCATGACCTCTGTTGAGTCCGCCATTTGTGGCACCCATTTGGGTGAGACAAAAGAGCCCGCCTCAATATGCGTTAGCCCAGTATCAGAGAGTAAGTTGATCAGCCGGACTTTAGTCTGGGTCGCAACAGGAGATTCATTTTGCAACCCATCTCTAGGACCTACTTCGACAATCTTTACTTTGGAAGGCAGCATTACTTGTCCTGTGACTTGGTGACCCAACTTGGGTTACGTTTTTCAAGAAACGCTTGCAAGCCATCTTGGCCTTGTGGCGATACTCTAATGTCCGCAATGAGCTTGCTAGTATAGTGAATCAGTTGTTGATCGATGGGGTTTTGATGACATTGATGGCAGAGCGTTTTCGCTTTACGCATCGCATCTGGGCTATTCAGTAGCAACGTCTTGATTACGCTATCGACCGCACTTTCAAGCTGTTTGGCTTCTTTCACTTCGTGCACAATACCAAACCGTTCGGCATCTTCGGCTGAAATGACTTCACCACTTAAGATATAGCGTCTAGCTTGTCTATTCCCCATCGCGCGCATGACGTAAGGCGCAATGGTTGCTGGAACTAAACCAAGCCTAACTTCACTTAAGCAAAAGTTGGCACTTTGGCTTGCGATGGCGATATCACTACAACAAATCAACCCCAAAGCGCCACCATAAGCGGAACCTTGAACAACTGCGATGGTGGGTTGAGGGAACGAATCTAATGTTTCCATGAGTCTTGCCAAGTTTTGGGCATCAACGAAGTTATCTTGCCTCGTGCTTTCGGCCATCGACTGCATCCAATTCAAATCGGCCCCGGATGAAAAATGCTTACCGTTACTTTTTAATACCAAGCACCGCACATCCGTTCGTAAAGCGAGATAATCTAGGCGGTGGATCAGCAAGTCGATCGTACAAGCGTCAAAAGCATTGTGTTTGGCTGTTCTGTTTAGGGTAATGGTCGCTACGCCATTATCATCGACATGCCAAAGAACATCATCTTGCCTTTGGGCGTTGGGAATAATGCTTGGTTGCATTTCCTGCATACTAACTTCCTTAATTCATCTTTGGGTGTTTACATTCTGAAGACGCCAAACTCGCTATCAGGAATGGGGGCATTTAATGCTGCCGTTAACGCTTGACTCAACACCTGACGCGTTTTTTTAGGGTCAATAATTCCGTCATCCCATAGCCGAGCACTCGCAAAATAGGGATGTCCTGTGTTTCATACAAGTCTATGATCGATTCTCTAAAAATGTGCTCTTCTTGCTCTGACCACGCTTCCCCCTGACGTTCCTTCGCGTCTTTTCGAACTTGTGTTAAAACGCCTGCTGCTTGTTCTCCGCCCATCACAGAAATACGCGCGTTCGGCCACATCCACATCATGGTTGGATCATACGCTCGGCCGCACATGCCGTAATTACCAGCGCCGTACGATCCACCGATGATCACGGTAAACTTCGGCACGTCAGCACAAGCGACGGCCATCACTAACTTGGCGCCATGTTTTGCGATGCCTTCTTCTTCAACCTTTTTTCCGACCATAAAGCCGGTAATGTTTTGGAGAAAGAGAAGCGGTATTTTCCGTTTGGCGCACAGCTCAATAAAGTGCGCGCCTTTTTGTGCCGATTCAGAAAACAAGATACCGTTGTTTGCCACAATACCAATCAAGTGTCCTTGAATACGAGCGAAGCCACACACTAGCGTTCTGCCGTACAAGGCTTTGAATTCGTCGAAATCAGAATCATCGACGATGCGGGCAATAATTTCTCGAACGTCGAATGACAGTCGTAAGTTGGCATTCACAATTCCGTAGATTTCTTCTGCGTCGTAGCGGGGAGGAAGCACGGTGTTTTCTGGCTTAACAGGTCTTGTTCTATTGGCATTGGCAATGGCTTCTCTCGCAAGCATTAGGGCATGTTCATCATTTTCAGCGTAATAATCTGCGAAACCAGATTTTCGACAATGCACGTCTGCACCGCCGAGCTCTTCACCCGTCACGACTTCGCCAGTGGCCGCTTTCACCAAAGGTGGCCCCGCCAAAAAAATGGTGCCTTGCTCTTTAACCATAATGGACACATCCGCCATGGCAGGAACGTACGCGCCCCCAGCAGTGCAAAGCCCCATCACAACAGCAACTTGGGGGATGCCTTTCGCCGACATTCTCGCTTGGTTAAAGAAAATGCGACCAAAGTGTTCTTTGTCGGGGAAGACGTCGGACTGATGAGGGAGATTTGCGCCACCGGAGTCCACCAAGTACACGCAGGGGAGTTGGCAACGTTGGGCAATCTCTTGCGCTCTAAGGTGTTTTTTTACCGTGAGTGGGTAGTAGGTTCCGCCTTTTACCGAAGCATCGTTGGCGATGACCATGCATTGAATCCCCTCTATGATACCAATGCCGGCGATAACACCAGCGCAGGGGATCGCTTCGTCATACACTTGCCAGGCGGCAAACTGGCTGATTTCAAGAAAGTCAGTGTTGTCATCAAGCAAGCGCGCGATGCGTTCTCGTGCGGGGAGTTTTCCTTTTTGCCTCTGGTGCTCAATGGCTTTTTCACCGTCGCCCTGTTTGATGGTCTCGATGTGTTGATTAAGTTGAGTGACCAACGTTTCCATCACGGCTTTATTGGAAAGAAATAACTCGTCAGTTGGCTTAGTTTTACTTTTGATAATGGCCATAATGACTTCCTTGTCGTATGTTCCGTTAGCGAGATTCTTCGAACAGCTCTCGGCCAATTAACATGCGGCGAATCTCTGAGGTACCCGCGCCGATTTCATAAAGCTTTGCATCACGTAGCAAACGACCAGCAGGGTATTCATTGATGTAGCCATTCCCACCGAGCAGTTGTATTGCATCGAGTGCCATTTGTGTGGCGAGTTCTGCACTGTACAAAATCGCGCCAGCGGCGTCTTTGCGTGTTGCGTTACCTCGATCACAAGCCGCTGCGACGGTATATACATACGCTTTTGCTGCACTCATTCGAGAGTACATATCGGCGATCTTGCCCTGAACTAACTGAAACTCGCCAATGGATTTTCCAAACTGCTCTCGTTCATGTACGTACGGGACCACAATGTCCATGCAAGCTTGCATTATCCCGAGTGGTCCGGCAGCGAGGACGACGCGCTCGTAATCCAGCCCACTCATTAACACCTCGACGCCTTGATTCAACTCGCCAAGAATATTCTCTTTTGGCACTACGCAATGGTTAAACACAAGTTCGCAAGTATTCGAGCCTCTCATGCCTAGCTTGTCCAGCTTTTGAGCATGAGTGAAACCTGCGAAGTTACGTTCAATAATGAATGCGGTAATGCCACGTGAACCTGCGCTGACATCTGTTTTAACGTAAAGCACCACTACGTCAGCATCTGGCCCGTTTGTTATCCACATTTTGTTGCCATTCAGTACAAAATGGTCGCCCTTGTTCTCCGCTTTCAGTTGCATGCTTATCACGTCTGAACCGGCATTGGGCTCACTCATCGCTAGGGCGCCAACGTGCGTACCATCAATGAGTTTTGGAAGGTATTTTTCGCGTTGAGAAGGCGTGCCGTTACGAAAGATTTGGTTGACGCACAGGTTAGAATGAGCGCCGTAGCTTAAAGCGACAGACGCAGAGGCACGGCTGATTTCTTCCATGGCAACAACATGAGCGAGGTATCCCATGCCTGCACCACCAAGCTCTTCATCGACGGTCACACCAAGCAACCCCATTTCTCCCAACAAAGGCCATAAATGATTCGGGAACTGGTTATCGCGGTCTATCTCAGCGGCGATGGGCGCAATATGTTCCGTAGCAAAGGCATTAACGTGTTCTCGGAGCATATCGATGGTATCACCAAGTCCGAAATTGAGTGGGGTATAGGTGCTTTTCATAACGTCTCCCGGTATCAGAGGTAAGGTGGAAAAGCCTGTAGCGGTGTTGCTAATTGAGTATAGCGTTTATGTCTGCTTGCTTTTGAGTGTTTGAATACAACGCTCCTTAGCGGCATTCAATTCTGCCATAACGACGCTGATGTCGTTGAGTTGTTGTTGTAGGACAGCTTGTTTCTCTTCAATGATATTGAGCATTTTCAATAACTGTCCTTCGGTTTGTTGCATGTCGTAGAGCTCAAAAAGTTCACGAATTTCTGCCAACGAAAAACCGAGTCGTTTCCCTCTTAAAATCAGTTTGAGGCGAATTCTATCCCTGCGTTGATAAACGCGCATATTGCCTTTTCGCTCTGGTTCAATCAGACCCACGTCTTCATAAAACCGGATACTGCGAGTAGTAATATCAAACTCCTTGGCGAGGTCACTGATCTTGTATTTTTCCATAACATACTTACCTCGAATAAAAATCCAGTTTCTGGAAATCGAACCTTAAATGGGAAGGCCGAACATCAACTTTGAAATATAAACGTCTGCTTGGTGTGTTTTTTCATCTCATTGTAAAGGCTAGTGCTATGCTTACGTAAACGTCAAGAAATCGCGGAATGAAAGTTTGTTAGTGAAAAAGGCGATAAAGGCTGGTGTGGCGCTTGGTGAGTAATTCTATGTAGGGTGTCATCAGTCTGCCAAGTGTTCACATATACCTTAAGGGAATGCGAATCATGGGAAAAGACATCTGGGTTGTCAGCGCGAAAAGAACGCCAATTGGGCGCTTTCAAGGCAAGTTGCAAACTTACTCTGCTCCTCAATTAGGCGCACTGGCGATCAAGGCGGCAATGCACGAAGTGAATGTGAATTCGGTGGATGAAGTGTTCATGGGATGTGTGCTTCCAGCAGGGTGTGGACAAGCTCCTGCGAGGCAAGCATCTATGGGGGCAGATCTTCCTTTGGGTGTAGGGTGCACCACCATTAACAAAGTGTGTGGCTCTGGCATGAAGAGCGTCATGCTAGCGCACGATCTCATTAAAGCTGGAACGATTCGCTCTGCCATTGCTGGTGGTATGGAAAGTATGACCAATGCGCCGTATTTGCTGAGGGAGGCGAGAAAGGGAATGCGCATGGGGCACCAGTCTACGTATGACCACATGTTTCTCGATGGGCTACAAGATGCTTACGAAGGGCACTTAATGGGTGTTTATGCTCAGCAAGTCGCTGACAGGCTTAAGTTCACCAGAGAGCAAATGGATGAATGGGCCGTGATGTCGGCAAAGCGTGCGTTGGAAGCTCAAGAGCGAGGCTTGTTTGCCGATGAACTTTCGCCGGTTTCACTCAATACCAAGTCAGAACAAGCGGTGCTGGACTGCGATGAGCACCCTCGCTCGATTGACCTTGGTAAAATTCCTCAACTCAAACCTGCATTCGATGAAAAAGGTACGGTGACCGCTGCTAATTCGAGTGCCATTTCAGATGGCGCAGCGGCTCTTGTGCTTATGGATGAAGACACTGCGCGTCATCAGGGGCTTAAACCACTTGCGATCATCAAGGCGCACTCTACACATGCCAGAAAACCTGCAGAATTTACTTTGGCACCCGTCTACGCAATTGAGCAACTGCTGTTCCAGCTAGATTGGTCAATTTATGAAGTGGACCTGTGGGAAATCAATGAAGCCTTTGCCGTCGTGACTCAAATAGCGGTGGCGGAACTTGGGCTTGATACGAGCAAAGTAAATATTAAAGGTGGAGCCTGTGCGCTTGGGCATCCGATAGGGGCTAGTGGCGCACGAATTCTGGTGACATTGATTCACAGTTTGCGTCAGCTACAAGCGTTAGGCACCAATGGTGATCTCGAAGCCAAAAAAGTGATGCGGGGTGTTGCGTCACTTTGTATCGGTGGTGGAGAAGCCACGGCGATAGGCATTGAAATACCGCTTTAATTGAAATTAGAAAGGAGTAAATGATGACTCGTTTGGTTCCCTTGTTTATTGGTGGCGAGTTTCGTGAATCTCAAACATCGGATTGGGTTGAGGTAACCAATCCCACCACTAATGATGTCATTGCGTACGTTCCATGTTCCACAGAGCACGAGATGGAAGCCGCCATTGATAATGCGAAAGAGACATTCCAATCCTGGAAGGAAGTGGCAGTATCCGAGCGTGCCAGAGTCATGCTTCGTTATCAGCACTTGCTCAAAGAGCATCATGATGAGCTTGCCACACTGCTTTCTCATGAAACGGGTAAGATTTTAGCGGATGCTAAAGGCGATGTGTGGCGAGGCATAGAGGTTGTTGAGCAGGCTGCAAATATTGCCAGCAACATGATGGGCGAAACCGTCGAAAACGTTGCCACGGATATTGATAGTTACTCAATGATTCAGCCCCTAGGTGTGTGTTGCGGCATTACGCCATTTAACTTTCCTGCCATGATTCCGTTGTGGATGTTCCCAATCGCCATCGCTGCGGGCAATACATTTGTGCTTAAACCCTCCGAACAAGTGCCGTTGACCTCTATTCGTTTAGCTGAACTATTTGAGCAAGCTGGTGCGCCGAAAGGAGTGTTGCAGATCGTTCATGGCCGCAAAGAGCAAGTCGACTTTCTTCTGGCTCATCCTGATATTCGAGCGGTGTCATTTGTTGGCTCGGTTCCCGTTGCCCGTTATATCTACACCACAGGGACTAAACATTTTAAACGGGTTCAAGCTTTTGCTGGTGCAAAGAATCACATGGTGATCATGCCTGATGCAAACAAAGATCAAGTGGTGAATAACCTAATCGGAGCCTCAGTAGGGGCTGCGGGGCAACGCTGTATGGCGATTTCTGTTGCGGTATTTGTCGGCGATTCAAAACAATGGATTGCAGACCTGAAACTGGCGATGGCGAAAGTACACCCAGGGCCTTGGGATGATGAACAGGCTGCTTATGGCCCACTGATCAGTGAGCAAGCCAAACAACGCGTATTGGACCTAATCGAAGATGGCAAACAACAAGGCGCAGTGTGTGAACTCGATGGCAGTCAGTGTGAAGTGGACGGCTTTCCCGATGGAAACTGGATTGGCCCAACCTTGTTTAGCGGTGTAACAGCGAACATGTCGATTTACACGCAAGAGATATTTGGCCCTGTTTTAGTTTGTATGGAAGTCGAAACGTTGCAAGAGGCCATTGAGTTGGTGAATCGCAACCCTTACGGCAACGGAACTTCTATATTTACCGCTAATGGCGCTGCTGCGAGAAAATATCAGCATGACATTCAAGTCGGTCAAGTGGGGATTAATGTGCCAATTCCAGTCCCTTTACCATTTTTCTCCTTTACTGGTTGGAGAGGCAGTTTCTACGGTGATTTACATGCGTATGGTAAACAAGCAGTGCGTTTTTATACCGAGACCAAAACGGTGACGGCGCGTTGGTTTGATGACGATATTCCAACGGGGCTCAATCTGACCATCCAACTGCGCTGAGTGAATAAAAGGAGCTTTTATGGACTTTGAACTTAATGAAGATCAACGTGCATTTGCCGATACCGCTCAACAATTTGCCGATGAGCGTTTAGCACCGATGGCGGCGGAGTGGGATGAAAAGCAGATCTTCCCCAAAGACGTATTGAGAGAGGCGGGGGAACTGGGGTTTCTCAGTCTCTACACACCAGAAGAACATGGCGGCTTAGGGTTAAGCCGTTTGGATGCGTCAATTATCTTTGAACAACTCTCAATGGGCTGTACGTCGACGACCGCTTTCATGACTATCCACAATATGGTGAGTTGGATGATCGCGAGTTTCTCGAACGAAGAAGTGAGAGCTAAATATTGCCCTAAGCTGGTCTCTGGCGAGTGGTTGGGTTCATATTGCTTAACCGAGCCTAATGCGGGGTCGGATGCCGCTTCGTTGGCCACAACCGCGAGCAAAAAAGGTGATACTTACGTGCTGAATGGTGGCAAAACCTTTATCTCTGGCGCAGGAGAGACAGATGTTTTGGTCGTGATGGCGCGAACCGGAGATGAGGGTGCCAAAGGCGTGTCCGCATTTGTTGTTCCTGCTCACGCTGATGGTATCAGCTATGGGCGCAAAGAACCCAAAATGGGTTGGAACAGCCAACCAACACGAGCGGTTACTTTTGAAAATGTCGTTATTCCAGCTAGCCATTTACTGGGCGAAGAAGGGCAAGGTTTTGTCTTTGCGATGAAAGGGCTTGATGGAGGGCGTATAAATATTGCGACCTGTTCCGTCGGTACGGCTCAACAGGGCCTTAATCAGGCGGCACGGTACATTCAAGAACGTAAGCAGTTCGGCAAGCCGCTTGCGCAGTTTCAAGCCTTACAATTCAAATTGGCAGACATGGCGACAGAGCTAGTGGCTGCGCGGCAGTTGGTGCGCTATGCCGCCAGTAAACTCGACCGAAATGACCCTGATGCTACGGCTTATTGCGCGATGGCAAAACGGTTCGCAACCGATGTAGGTTTTCAGGTTTGCGACCAAGCGCTGCAGCTTTATGGCGGCTATGGTTACATCAAAGAGTATCCAATGGAGCGTCATTTCAGAGATGTGCGTGTGCATCAAATTCTGGAGGGAACGAACGAAATTATGCGCTTGATCATCGCGCGCCGTTTGCTCTCTGAGGAATCGGCCTTGCTGTAGCGAAGTATTGGATTTGCTCATTGAGAAAGGATTCAGATATGCCATTAACCCAAGAAGCCATTCAACATACGATCACTAATCACGTTGCGGTGGTGACAATGAACAACCCGCCAGCCAATACGTGGACAGCAGAGAGCCTCAAGGTACTGAAGTCGCTGATACTCACACTTAACAATGATAAGCAGGTCTACGCACTGGTTTTAACCGGCAGTGGAGAAAAGTTTTTCTCTGCTGGTGCAGATCTCAAGCTATTTTCTGACGGTGACAAAGCGGTTGCGTTAGATATGGCGCGATGCTTTGGTGAAGCCTTTGAAACGCTCTCGGAATTTCGTGGTGTTTCCATTGCCGCCATTAATGGTTACGCCATGGGCGGAGGTTTAGAAGTGGCATTAGCTTGTGATATTCGAGTAATTGAAGAGCAAGCGGTACTTGCTTTACCAGAAGCCAAAGTCGGACTTTTGCCCTGCGCTGGCGGTACCCAAAACCTCACAGCGTTAGTAGGGGAAGGCTGGGCAAAGCGTATCATTTTATGTGGAGAGCAAGTCAGCGCTGACAAAGCAAAAGAACTAGGCCTAGTTGAGGAGTTGGTTCCCAAAGGTGAAGCTTTAAGTAAAGCGCTGGAACTTGCTGAATCTGTTGCGAACCAGTCGCCATCTTCTGTCGCCGCATGTAAGGCGCTCATTCAAAATATGCGCTCTGCGCCACTTCAGCACGGCTTAATGAAAGAGCGAGAGTTGTTTCTGAATCTTTTTGATACGGAAGATCAAGTTGAGGGTGTTCGCGCCTTTTTAGAAAAACGCCCACCGCAATGGAAAAACCGATAGGAGGCCACATGGCAGGGATGGTAACCATTAGTGAAATAGAGTGCTTAGATGGCGTGCACCGCATTGGTATCGCAACGTTAGACAACACCGCTTCATTGAATGCATTGACGTATGACATGTTAGTCCAACTTAACGATCAGCTTATCAAGTGGCAAGATGATCCACATATGGCTTGTGTGGTACTGACTGGCGCTGGAGAAAAAGCATTCTGTGCTGGTGGTGATGTTCGAGCTATGTATCACGTCATGCATAACGAGAGTAAAGAAAAAATCGTAGAGTTCTGTACGAACTATTTCTCGTTGGAGTATGAGTGTGACTATCTCATCCACACTTACAACAAACCCATTATCGGTTGGGGAGAAGGTATTGTCATGGGCGGTGGGATGGGGCTTTTTATGGGAACCAGCCATAAAGTTGTGACAACAACATCACGCCTTGCTATGCCAGAAATCAATATTGGACTGTATCCCGATGTGGGAGGTACGTGGTTTTTAAGCCAGATAGATCCGCAAGTGGGCTTATTCCTCGGATTGACAGGTTCAATGGTAAATTCAAGTGACGCTGTCACTATTGGTTTGGCCGATAGGTTACTGTTGGAAGAGCAGTATCCCACCTTACTGGATGAGCTAAAGCGGCTCCAGTGGGGCAAAGAAGATGCGAAAGAGTTGGTAACTGCGCTACTAAAATTAATGGAAGAACAGGTTATTGATAGCAAACCAACCACGCAAATTTGTCCATACTTAGATCAGATAGAGGAAGCGTGCAAAGGCTTTGATCTTAATGCGATAGCACAGCGAATCATGGCTATCGAAGGGAATAGCCAGTGGATAGAAAACGCGAAACAAACGTTCGCATCGGGCAGTCCGATCACCGCGCATATTTGCTTTAGACAAGTGAAAGAGTACCACAGCTTACCACTTGCAGATTGCTTCCGTTTAGAGTTGAGTTTGTCGGTTCGCAGTGCCTTATTAGGTGAGTTTAAAGAGGGCGTCCGTTCTCGGCTCATTGACCGGGATGGCGAGCCGAGCTGGATATTTAACAGTGTCAGTGAAGTCGATGAAGATGTTATCGATACTTTGTTTACCTCACTTTGGTCGGATAACGAGCATCCGCTTGCTGATTTGGGTGAACAAACACTAGGTCAATAAGGAGAATGATCATGAGTACCATCGCATTTATCGGTTTAGGAAGAATGGGGCATCCTATGGCGCAAAACTTACTCGCGTCTGGATTTAACGTGCAAGTATTCGATGTCGATAGCGAAGCCGCAAAGCAACTAGTACCTTTTGGTGCGGTGGTGGCGAGCTCTATTGAGGAAGTCGTGGATGGTGCAAGCACAGTCATCACGATGCTACCAGCAGGATCTCACGTTCGTTCCGTGTATCTTGGCGACTTACACGGCGGCGTAGGTGTCCTCAATCTTGTCTCGCCAAGTACCTTGATGATTGATTGTTCAACCATTGATCCGGACTCTGCGCGATTAGTCGCCAATGAAGCGGCAAATAAACGCGTGTTGTTTGTCGACGCACCCGTTTCGGGGGGCGTTGCTGGTGCTAAAGCGGCGACATTAACCTTTATTGTTGGTGGTTCGGATCAAGCGTTTTCTAAAGCCAATGCGATTTTGCAGTATATGGGAAAAAATGTTTTCCATGCTGGCAAAGCAGGCGATGGTCAAATGGCGAAAATCTGTAACAACCTTATGCTCGGCATTTTAATGTCTGGTACGTGCGAGGCATTAAACCTAGGTATCGATCATGGACTCGATCCAAAAGTGCTATCAAACATCATGCTGCAAAGTTCTGGCCGAAATTGGGCATTGGAGCTTTACAATCCTTGCCCAGGCGTGATGGACAGTGCGCCAGCCAGCAACGATTACCAACCGGGCTTTATGAGCAAACTCATGCTAAAAGATCTCGGCTTGGGGTTAGATGCGGCGTTACAAACACATTCTTCGGTTCCGATGGGTTCGTTAGCGCGCAACTTATATTCTTTCCACAACGCGAGCGGTCACGGCGAGCTCGATTTCTCAAGCTTATTTGAGTTATACAAGAGTAAGAAAGGCTAGACCGAGTTTTGTGACAAACCAGCCCGAGATGGTGACCTAAAACGCGCATCATTTCGGCCAACTTAGACTGGTTGAGATAGAGAACATTACGAGCTATGGAGTGCACCAATATGGACATAAAAAGTAGTGTTATTGCCATTACAGGAGCAGGGCAGGGGCTTGGGCAAATGATGGCCATTACCCTTGCTCAAGCTGGCGCTGATTTAGCGTTGTTGGATGTAAACGCCAGTGGCTTAATTGAAACACAAGAGCAGTGTCGAATGCTGAGTGCGAAAGCGTTGACATATCAAGTGGATGTCACCAACGAAATCGATGTTGAAACCACGTTTGAAGCGATTATCCAAGATTTTGGTCAACTCAATGGGTTAGTCAATAACGCTGGTGTGTTAAGAGATGGGTTACTTGTAAAAGCAAAAGATGGCGTGATCAGTAAGATGTCTTTGGATCAATTCAATTTGGTCATGAACGTTAACGTGACAGGAACATTTTTGTGTGGGCGTGAAGCTGCCGTCAAGATGATTGAGAGTGGCTCCCGAGGCGTTATCATCAATATTTCTAGTGTTGCGAGAGCAGGGAATATCGGACAAACCAATTATTCTGCATCTAAAGCGGCGGTCGCGACCATGGCGACAACATGGGCCCGTGAGCTCGCAAGATACGGTATTCGTGCGGCGGCGGTTGCACCAGGTGTAGTACACACCGCGATGGCAGAGCAAATGAAACCCGAAGCCATAGAGCGATTAGAAAAGATGATCCCAGTTGGCAGGATGGGCGAAACAAGCGAAATCGCGCATGCAGTAAAATACATTATTGAGAGTGATTACTTTACTGGCAGGGTTTTAGAAGTGGATGGCGGCATTCGTATGTAAGTGACCACTGAAATAAGGCTCTGATAGACCTGAATAATAAGTCTCTTTCCATTTCAACATTTTCTATGTTATAGAGTACTAATTCTGCGCAACCCAAATGTATTTACAACTTATGTTTGGATTTACCTTGAGAATGATTTCTTACAATCCAATAAAGAGATGTAAATACCACTCAAATATTAAGTGAAATCATTAGTTTGATACTGATCACACTTTTGTTTTTTTAGTTTCCGCTTCTCATTAAGGCTATCTGCGTAAATGAAGTTGATAGTCAGTCTCATCAATTTTTAGTTTCAACTGTTTGTTTTTAAATAATTAATTGTTGAAGCACGAGGAGTTCGTGTTGAAGTTAATATTCTATTTAAAGTGTGTAACTTCCATTAATGGAAGGTTAGTTTCCAGTTGTGGCTAATGAGCTTTAACTTTTTACTCCTCATAATGCGCCAAATGTAACATAGTGTTTCAAAGTGTAACAATAAACTCACACTAAGAGTGTGGTTTTGATCTCCACTCAATTCCGTTTTGTTTCGCTCTGAACCCGACGTTACTCATGCTCAACACATAAACATTCTAATGACTATAACAACTGGTTCTTGGCTTGATACCAATCGTATCGTAGCAAATAACGGTTCATTCTAGCTGGTTAAATGCTTGATGACGAAGTTGAAAAATTGTAAGTAGAATAACTACTTATCGAGGTTTTTCTTGTTCTCATACATTACCTCTGCGCTATTTGTGAGCTCTTATTTACTTTGATTGGCATCTGTTTTGAAACCAGACAACCATCGAGAAAGTTAATGGAAGCCTCAAGATATAAACGCATCTTGTCGAGGGGAAGTTTGGCGTCCGTCATACTTATGCTCTCAGGATGTAATTCAGCTTTACTTGACCCCAAAGGTGCCATTGGTGTGCAAGAAAAAGAGTTAATTATTACTGCTCTTTTGCTGATGTTGATCGTTGTAATCCCTGTGATTTTAATGACGATTTACTTCGCTTACCGATACCGCGCCTCTAACACTGAAGAAGAGTACGCACCCGAGTGGTCACACTCGACCAAAATCGAAGTGGTGGTATGGACAATTCCAATCATCATCATTGCGATTCTTGCGACGATCACATGGCGTTCGACTCATGAACTAGAGCCATCCAAACCTTTGGAAAGTGATGTTAAACCAATGACCATCGAAGTGGTGTCACTCGATTGGAAATGGTTGTTCATCTATCCAGAAGAAAACATTGCGACGGTGAACTATGTGGCGTTCCCGAAAGACGTGCCAGTGCAGTTCAAACTGACTTCGGACAACATCATGAACGCGTTTTTCATCCCTCGCTTAGGTACACAGATCTACGCGATGCCAGGAATGGTAACCAAGCTCAACCTGATAGCGAACCACGAAGGTGACTACAAGGGTTTTGCATCGAACTACAGCGGCGAAGGCTTTTCGCAAATGAAGTTCACAGCTTCAGCAATGTCTGATCGTGCTGCGTTCCTAAATTGGGTGCAGAAAGTGAAGGCGAGCCCTGATCGTATTGAAGATTGGGAGCAATACAGCTCACTGGCAGCGCCAAGTATCGCAGAGCCAGTCACTTTGTTCTCTAGCGTTCCTCCGTTCTTGTTCACCGACGTTGTGACTCAGCATCCTGGTTCAATGAACTGTTTGCCTGAAAACCAAGGATAATCGTAATGTTTGGAAGATTAACTCTTGATTCAGTTCCATTCCACGAACCTATTATCGTCATCACCCTAGCGGTTGTGGCGCTGGTTGGTTTAGCCGTAGTTTACGCGGTGACCAAAGCCGGAAAGTGGCAATATTTGTGGAATGAATGGTTTACTTCAGTAGACCATAAAAAACTTGGCTTCATGTACATCGCAGTAGCGATGGTGATGCTTGTTCGTGGTTTTGCTGACGCAGTCATGATGCGTAGTCAGCAACTCCTTTCTTCTGCGGGTGAAGCAGGTTACTTGCCACCGCATCACTACGATCAAATTTTTACTGCCCACGGCGTGATCATGATCTTTTTTGTAGCGATGCCATTGGTCATTGGTTTGATGAACATCATCGTGCCATTGCAGATTGGTGCGCGTGACGTAGCTTTCCCGTATCTGAATAACTTGAGCTTCTGGCTGTTTGTTGTTGGTGTCATCCTAACAAACATGTCTCTCGGCTTAGGTGAATTTGGTCGTACAGGTTGGCTAGCGTATCCGCCGCTTTCAGGTATTGAGGCAAGCCCAGGAGTCGGGGTCGACTATTGGATTTGGGCGCTGCAGATATCAGGTGTTGGTACGACGTTAACAGGCGTGAACTTCTTCGCGACCATTTTGCGTATGCGTACACCGTCTATGCCAATGATGAAGATGCCAGTTTTCACTTGGGCGTCTCTGTGTGCAAACATTTTGATCATCATTTCATTCCCAATCCTAACGGTGACTATCGCTCTGCTAACGCTGGATAGATACCTAGGCATGCACTTCTTTACCAATGATCTTGGCGGCAACGTAATGATGTACGTCAACCTTATTTGGGCTTGGGGTCACCCAGAAGTGTACATCTTGATCTTGCCAATTTTTGGTGTGTTCTCAGAAGTCACCGCAACCTTTTCACGTAAAAAGTTGTTCGGTTACACATCGCTAGTTTGGGCTACCGTAGTTATCACGATTCTTGCGTTTGTCGTTTGGCTACACCACTTCTTTACGATGGGGTCTGGCGCGAACGTAAATGCCTTCTTCGGTATTGCCACGATGATTA
Source organism: Vibrio sp. YT-19(2023) (assembly GCF_033337395.1). Taxonomy (NCBI): domain Bacteria; kingdom Pseudomonadati; phylum Pseudomonadota; class Gammaproteobacteria; order Vibrionales; family Vibrionaceae; genus Vibrio; species Vibrio sp. YT-19(2023). The sequence goes on from NZ_JAWOQN010000017.1 coordinate 17,252, forward strand.
TTTCTATCCCAACTGGGGTGAAGATCTTCAACTGGCTATTCACCATGTACAAAGGCCGCATCCGCTTTACGACGCCAATGATGTGGACGGTGGGCTTCCTGATCACCTTTACTGTTGGTGGTATGACAGGCGTACTAATGGCTGTTCCGGGCGCAGATTTCGTTCTGCATAACTCAGTATTCCTGATTGCTCACTTCCACAACGTTATCATCGGTGGTGTGGTGTTTGGGTGTTTCGCTGCGATCACTTACTGGTTCCCGAAAGCGACAGGTTTCACCATGAATGAAGCTTGGGGCAAACGTGCGTTCTATCTTTGGATTATTGGTTTCTTAATGGCGTTCCTACCGCTTTACGCGCTGGGCTTTATGGGTATGACTCGTCGTTTAAGCCAAGACATCAACCCTGAATACTTCCCACTGTTGTCGATTGCCGCAGCAGGTACGGTTGTGATTGCACTGGGCGTATTGTCTCAGTTCATCCAAATTTACGTGAGTATCCGTGACCGCGAGCAAAACCGTGACCTAACTGGTGATCCGTGGGGTGGTCGTACTCTTGAGTGGGCAACATCGTCTCCACCGCCGTTCTACAACTTTGCGCACCTACCAAAAGGTGATGTGCTGGATGCCTTCTGGTACCAGAAACAAAGTGGCGAGTTCGATCCAACTAAAGAAGTGGAATACGAACGTATTCATATGCCAAAAAACACGGCAACAGGCATCTACGTGTCTGCTTGGTCGCTCCTATTTGGCTTCGGCATGATTTGGTACATCTGGTGGCTAGCGGCAGCAAGTTTGGTCGGTATTATCGTGACGTGTATTCAGCACAGCTACAACGATGACGTGGATTACTACGTGGAAGTTGAAGAGATCAAAGCAATTGAGGCCGAGCGTCGAGCTCAGCTTGAAGAAGCGAAGAAAAACTCAGTGAAAGACAGCGAAAGTAAAGATGATCTGGAGGTGACGTATGCAAACTAATATCGCAGCACATCACGACCATGATCACCACCATGACACGAATGGCAACAAGCTATTTGGCTTTTGGGTTTACCTGATGAGTGACTGTGTATTGTTTGCGACCTTGTTCGCGACTTACGCTGTGCTGTCGAGCAATTCAATTGCGGGCCCAACAGGTAAAGACATTTTCGAACTCCCATTCGTGTTTGTCGAAACCATGCTGCTGCTGTTTAGCAGTATCACATTTGGTTTTGGCATTATCGCGATGAAGCGCAACAACGTTGCTGGTCTCAAACGTTGGATGTTAGTCACGTTCGCGCTTGGTCTTGGCTTTATCTGTATGGAGGTCTATGAGTTCCATCACCTGATTGAAGAAGACTATGGGCCAAAAACAAGTGCATTCCTATCGGCATTCTTTACGTTGGTTGGTACGCACGGCCTGCACGTAACCTTTGGTCTGATTTGGTTAGCGGTAGCGTATCATCAACTGTCGACGAAAGGTCTGAACGACAATATGGCAATGCGCTTTAACTGCTTAAGCCTATTCTGGCACTTTCTAGATATCGTTTGGATTTGTGTCTTTACCATCGTTTACTTACTGGGGGTAATGTAATGGATCAACATGTAGAAACCAGTGCGTCAGATTACGTGAAAGGCTTTATTGCCTCACTGATTCTGACGGTAATTCCGTTCTACTTTGTTTGGACGAAATCATTACCAGATACAACGACCTATGCGATTCTATTTGGATGTGCATTAGTGCAGATATTTGTTCACTTTAAATACTTCTTGCACATGGAAACAAAAACATCCGACGGACGTTGGAATCTTGTATCACTGATGTTTACCGCCATTGTTGTACTTATCCTTATCGCTGGCTCGGTATGGATCATCTACAACATGAACGTCAACATGAAGTTGTAGGTCAAGGTATGCTGAAAAGTTATTTGTCTATCACTAAACCGGGCATTATTTTCGGCAACCTGATTTCTGTTGCGGCGGGGTTCTTCCTCGCCGCAAAAACAGAACCAGCCAGTCTAATGCTGTTCGTTACGACGTTAGTTGGTGTTGGGTTAGTCATCGCTTCAGGTTGTGTGGTGAATAATATTTTCGATCGTGATATCGACCAGAAGATGGCACGTACACGAAATCGTGAAACAGTGAAAGGCAACATCAATATCGATATTGCGTTTGTTTATGCACTTGCTTTATTGCTGGTAGGAACCGCACTCTTATTTATCCGAGTGAACCCACTATCCGCTGTCGTCGTGTTGCTTGGCTACGTGTATTACGTGTTCTTTTACACGATGTGGTACAAACGTAACTCGGTGTATGGAACCTTAGTGGGAAGTATCTCAGGCGCAGTTCCGCCATTGGTGGGTTACTTAGCGGTAACAAACTTCATTAGCTTGGAAGCGATTTTACTCTTTACCATGTTCTGTCTCTGGCAAATGCCGCACTCGTATGCCATTGCCATGTTCCGCATGCAAGACTACCGAGAAGCCGGGATTCCCGTATTGCCAGTTAAAGAAGGTATTCATAAAGCGCATCGACACATGAAAGCGTATGTCGTGGCTTTTGGAGCAGCATCATTGGGGTTATTTTTACTAGGTGAAGCCGGGTATGAATACTTAGCAGTTGCAGCGGTTGTTTGCTTTATGTGGACGAAAGTGACCTTTCGCAGCATTGATGACAACAACTACATCGCTTGGTCAAAGTCGGTGTTTAAAGTCTCACTGCTAGTGGTGATGGGGATCAGTGGTGTGCTTGGTGTCGAGTTGATTCCTCTAGCTCTGTAACAACCAGACCTAAGCGTTTGCTAAGCGCCAATATCTTTTGCTGCTGAATGCATGAATGGCCTTACCTAGAAGTAAGGTCATTTAGCTTTCTATTGTCCTTTATTTTCCCTGTTTTTCCTGTTCCTCCTCGAGCTTCACTATCACGTATTCATATCTAAAAGCAAAAACAACCAGTGTGTAAAACATAGTAGATCGCGCGTTTCCGCTGACGCGTAATAATGCCAAGAGATAGCGACGATTAAGCTAAAAGTATAAACAGCGCAATAACTCTACTTACCATATGAGAATTCAATATCGATAGTTTGTAATGTAAACATTTGGGGTAGTGCTAGTTCCCATAGCAGCATACAAACTAACAATGCGAATGTTTAAGTTGAATCACCAGCTAGCGAAATACACAAGTTTTACGACTGAAAGTGGGCGAGGAAGCATCTTAACTCCAGTGAAATGAACACGATTAAGAATCATCCTTTTACATAGTCTAAAAACTCACTAAACATTAACCCAGATTAAAGTTTTGTCGTCTCCGAGGCATTAAGGTGCGCCTGTAGTTTGCAGGTCTCAAGGATTCAGAGAAGGAACAGCCATACATCGTGTATCGCTGTTCCTTTTTCGTTCTTGTTTACTTGCGAACAGATAAAACATAAAGACAACTTTAAGAGGACTGGTTTTGAGCATTTTGTTTTCCGAAGCCCGCATTGGCAACATGACCCTAAAGAACCGTTTTGTGAGAAGCGCAACGTGGGAGAACATGGCGACCGAAGATGGTCATATGACGGCAAAGCTTTACGATATTTACGAAACGCTTGCGAAAGGGGAAGTTGGGCTTATTGTTACGGGTTATGCCAATATCGTTGAAGAAGAGAAACCCAACGCAGGTATGATGGGGATCTACAACGACTCTTTTATTGAAGAATACAAAAAGCTAACAGAGCTAGTACATCAACAAGATTCTAAAATCGTGATGCAAATTGCTTACGGTGGCACCAAAACCACCCATAACGTCGGTGAGCGTGTCATCTTCGCTCCGAGTGACGTGCCTGAGCGTGGTACAAATACGCAAGGCAAAGCGATGACAAAGGACGAAATAGACTACATCGTAAAGGCATTCGCATTGGCGAGTAAACGTGCTCAAGACGCTGGTTTTGACGGCGTAGAGATTCATGCGGCGCACACTTATTTAATTAACCAGTTTTTAAGCCCGTACTATAATCGTCGAGAAGACGAATATGGCGGTGACTTAGAAAATCGCATGCGCTTTCTTTTAGAAATTTATTCTGAAACCAGAAAGCTGGTTGGAAGCGAATTTCCCATCCTCGTTAAACTGACGGCAACAGAGTTCTTTGACGGCGGTTTAACGTTCGATGAAACTCGCGTCGTCTGTAAGACACTTGAAGAAGTAGGCTTTGATGCGATCGTCGTGTCTGGCAATATTCACGGCAAAGCAAACGAACTTGTTGGTCAAACGTTCGATGGTTACACACTACAAAAAGAAGGTTACTTTCACGAATATGGTCACGTGATCAGTCAGGACGTTAGCATACCGGTGATTACTGTCGGCGGGCTGAGCGACATTGATGCGATTGAGAAAATTGCAGATAACACAGATATCCAATTTTTTGCTGTGTCACGCCCTTTATTGGCTGAGCCGCAGTTGATCAAACGTTGGAAAGAAGGCAATCGCGCACCAGTAGATTGCGAACGTTGCTCAAAGTGTCGTACCAAGCGTGGTAACTTTTGCGTGGTGTATAAGAACCGAAATCGTCGCAAAAAATAAAACGAAGCGACTACACAAATACAAATTAGCCTCCACTCTGAATATGGAGGCTTTTAATTATCCGCATGTTAATCGAACCATTATTTATCTTCTTTTTGATAGTTTAAATAATGCACACAAAGATCGTGAAATGCTTTAGCTTGAGGCGAGATCGTGCGATCGGTTAACGTAAATATACCAATTTGCCTTTCAAGTGGTGGATCGATAAGCGGAATCCAAACCAAGCGTGTTTCATTGGTTGGGAAAGCAAGCTTCGGTAGGGTCGTGACACCAATCCCAAGTTCTAAGACAGAAAACAGCGAAGTAATATTTTCGACCGAATAGAGCGCTTGCTGACTCAGAGCTCTTGCTGGGGTTGGATCGAGAAGTGTACAAGTGCCGTTACGGATAAAGGGTTGTTTCAACAAAGTTTGCCACTCGATTCCTTCTGGATGACTCGCAATAGGGTTATCCTTTAAACATACCACGCCTATTGGATCGGCTAACAGTGGTGTAAAGTCAATGCCGCCCTCATCGAGGTGAGAGGGGTTACCGAGCGCTAAGTCGACCTCACCGGAGAGTAGGCGAGCCTCGACGCCAGCGGCATTATCGTCTATCAAGCTTACTTCTACATTTGGATACTGTTCGCAAAAGGCGCCCAACACGCTAGGAATGAGCTTCGCTGCAACAGAAGGAACGCTCGCAATTCGCACTCTCCCTTGCTGTCCGGCAGCGGCTGCTTTGAGATCGTTGTCTAGTGCACTGTAGATATTGAGAAACTGAACCACTTTGGGCAGACAAATTTCACCAAAGGGGGTCAATTTGGTTTTGTTTCCGGGTTCAAACAGCGTTTGCCCTAGAATTTTTTCAAGCTCTTTTATCGATGTGGACAGTGCCGCCTGAGAACGATTTGCACGATGTGAAGCGGCTCGAAAGCCTCCTTCCTCGACTACCATCACAAAATGCATTAATTGTTGAAGCTTAATACTCATCCCTAATGCCTCTTAATCCCTTTATTTACCTTATTTTAAACAGAGTGATAAGTTTAATTTATCAAATGTAAAAAATTTACCGTTAGATTTATCGCCTGTCAATGTTCATCATTTAACCATATTGAAACAAAGTTGTTACAAAGGTTGAAAGGCACGTGAATACTCCTACTAAAAAACACCCAGTTAAAACCAGTCTATTTGCTTCTAAAGCGCCGCTTGAATGGGCGATAGTCAACAACGGAACCCTGTATACGGCTCAAATTCCTATTGATGACACAGGCGCGGTTGTGGAAGGCGGTATCGAAGCACAAACACGTCAAACCTTTAACAATCTCATTCACACCCTGGAGTGTGCAGGGGAGTCTTTGGACTCGGTATTACAGGTCCTGATTTACGTGACCGACAGAGAATACTTAAAGACCGTTAACCAAGTGTACGCGGAATATTTTGAAGCGCCGTACCCAAATCGCGCCGCCATGGTGGTTGCAGGGTTAGCACGAGAAGAAATGTTGGTGGAGTTTGTCGTCTACGCGTCGGCAAGCCAACCAGAATAAATCCAACAAGAATAATTGAGATCAGTGAGTGGGTGGCTTGCCATCACAAATCGGAAGAACAAGGAAAGAACCATGACTTTTATTAACAATGTTCAAGCAGAAAAATCCCTCTATATAGCAGGTGAATGGCAATCGGGCATGGACACCATCGCCAATATTAACCCTTCTGATATCAGCGAAAACATTGGCGATTTCGCACAAGCGAGTGTGTCGCAAGTAGAGCAAGCGATTCAAGCGGCTAAATCAGCGCAGCCAGAGTGGGAAAAAACACCAATCGAGCGCAAACAAGCAGTGTTGCAAGCGATTGGTGATGAGCTCATTGCACGATGTGACGAATTGGGTACCTTGCTTTCGCGTGAAGAAGGTAAGCCATTTGCTGAAGGTCGAGGTGAGATTTACCGTGCTGGCCAATTCTTCCAATACTTTGCTGCTGAGGTACTGCGTCAAATTGGCGATAACGCTGCTTCCGTCCGTCCAGGTGTCTCCGTTGAAGTTACTCGCGAAGCCGTCGGCGTTATCGCCATTATCTCTCCTTGGAACTTCCCAACAGCAACAGCGGCTTGGAAAATCGCGCCAGCACTTGCGTTTGGCAACAGCGTCGTCTGGAAGCCTGCCAACCTAACCCCAGCAAGTGCCGTTGCGCTGACAGAGATTATCCATCGCCAAGGTTTACCTGCTGGCACGTTTAACCTCGTTTTGGGTAGCGGTTCGCAAGTAGGTAATACCCTTATTAATTCGAAGGATGTGAACGGCGTGAGCTTCACTGGTTCTGTGGACACAGGCCGTAAAGTTGCAGCGGCAACGGCACCAAATTTTGTGCGTTGTCAGCTAGAGATGGGTAGCAAAAATGCGCTCGTAGTGGCAGATGATGCAGACATTCAGATTGCTGTCGAAGCAACAATCGCAGGCTCATTCTCGGGTGCAGGTCAAAAGTGCACCGCGTCTTCTCGTCTTGTGGTTATGGACGGAATTCACGACGCGTATGTTGAAGCGCTAATCCAACGCATGAGCGAACTTAAAGTGGGTCACGCACTGGAAGAGGGCGTGTTCATGGGCCCTGTGGTTGATGGTAACCAGCTGAATGCGAACTTTGAGTGGATCGAAAACGCACGCCAAGCAGGCGCGGAGCTGGCTTTCGGTGGTGAGCGTCTGAGCCTAGAGCATGACGGTTACTACATGTCACCAACTCTGTTTTTAAATACACAGAATGGCTGGGAAGTGAACCAAGAAGAAGTCTTTGCACCAATGGCGAGCGTGATTCGCGTTTCTGATCTGGATGAGGCAATTGCAGTCGCAAACGATACGCGCTTTGGCCTGACAGGCGGCATTATCACGCAAAGCTTGCGCAATAGCGCGATCTTCAAACAGCAAGTCCAAACGGGCTGCGTCATGGTTAACTTGCCAACTGCGGGTACAGATTATCACGTTCCATTTGGTGGTCGTAAAGAATCTAGCTTTGGTCCTCGTGAGCAAGGTCAGTACGCCAAAGAGTTCTACACCGTAGTGAAAACCGCTTATCAGCGTCCTTACTAAGATCGGCAGGGTAACTGATGGTGTCAGTTGCCCGCACGAAAAGGCTAAGAAATTGTTTAAGGAGTGGTTATGTACCAACAACGGATTGTGATTGACGGATTGCAGTACTGCAATTGGGATCGAGAGTATTTCCAAACGCTTAAGGCGAGTGGCATTACCGCCGTTCATGCCACCATCGTCTACCATGAAACTGCGCGCGAAACCTTAACTCGTTTTGCTGAATGGAACTTGCGCTTCGAGCAAAATGCGGACCTCATCATGCCTATTTATTCAATGGCAGATGTAGAAAAAGCCAAAGCAGAAGGCAAAGTCGGCATCTTTTTCGGCGCGCAAAATTGCTCACCAATCGATGATGAAATTGGTCTGATTGAAGTGATGCGCCGCCAAGGTCTGCTGATCATGCAACTGACCTACAACAACCAAAGCTTACTGGCGACAGGTTGTTACGAACAAAACGATTCCGGCGTAACTCGCTTTGGTAAGCAAGCGATTGAAGAGATGAACCGAGTCGGGATGATCATTGATATGTCCCACAGTGCGGAGCGTTCGACGCTGGAAGCTATCGAGCTCTCTTCGCGTCCAATTTGTATCAGCCATGCTAACCCGACATTTGCGCATGACGCACTGCGCAACAAGTCCAACACCGTGATCAAAGCACTGACGGAGCGCGGTGGTTTGATTGGATTCAGTTTATATCCATTCCATTTGCCAAATGGCAGCCAGTGCACGCTGGATGATTTCTGCCAGATGGTTGCGAAAACCGCAGACATGTTTGGCGTTGACCATTTAGGTATCGGTAGCGATTTGTGCCTAAATCAGCCGCAACAAGTGTTGGAGTGGATGCGCAACGGGCGTTGGTCAAAAGCGATGGATTACGGCGAAGGTTCAGCAAGTAACTCGGGATGGCCAGATGCGCTGCCATGGTTCTGCGGCAGCGCAGGGATGGAGAACATCTACAACGGATTAATGGGTCACGGATTCAGTGAATCTGAGGCTGGAAAAATATTGGGTGAAAACTGGTTCAACTTCCTTAAAGAAGGATTAGAGCCTATTTCATAGCATTCCCCAAAGTAGGAACCGCCTGCCCACATAATAACAATACGGCAGGCGTAAAACTCACATTTGTAGCCAGTCTTTGGCTGCTGCAAAGAACCTCTGGAGCCAGAGTATGTCTGATTTAACCAATAGCATGAAAGCTTCCACGATGAGCGTGTCATCGGGCAAGTCAAAAGCAAAACACAACACATCAACAACAGAAAACACGACGGACAAATTAGGACTGAATAACCCGGCCTTTTGGTATAGCGGTGGTTTCATCGCGTTGTTCGTTGCTATTGCACTTTATGACGGCGAGCTGTTATCTACGATCGTTAACGCCGGTTTTAGCTGGGCAGTTCAGGTGTTTGGTCCATACTGGCAGTTACTGCTGCTTCTCACTTTTCTTATTGGTCTTGGCTTGGCTGCAGGGCGAACAGGCAAGGTGATGTTGGGCGGGATTGCAAAACCAGAAATGGATTCTTTCCGCTGGATGGCGATTATTTTCTGTACCTTATTGGCTGGTGGTGGTGTTTTCTGGGCCGCGGCTGAGCCTATCGCGCATTACGTTAGCCCACCCCCTTTGTACGGCGCGCAAGATAACCCGCAGCAAGGTGCGGTGAATGCGTTGTCGCAATCCTTTATGCACTGGGGCTTTCTGGCTTGGGCGATTGTCGGTAGCTTAACTTCCATCGTGGTGATGCACCTGCATTACGACAAAGGTTTACCACTAAAACCCCGTATTTTACTTTATCCAGTGTTGGGCGAACGAGCACTTAAAGGCCAACTCGGTGCATTGATTGACGCGTGCTGCATTATCGCGGTAGCCGCGGGCACCATCGGGCCAATTGGGTTTCTAGGCTTGCAGGTTAGCTACGCGTTAAATGCGCTGTTTGATATCCCTGATGGCTTTACCACTCAGCTTATTATCATTTTGTTTGCGATTGCGCTTTACACCTTGTCTGCACTCAGTGGATTAAGCCGAGGCATGCAACTGCTTAGTCGTTACAACGTGATTCTGGCAATGGCATTGATGGTTTACATCCTGTTTTTTGGTCCTACGAATTTTATCTTTAACGGATACATTCAAGGGGTCGGAAGCATGTTGGATAACTTTATCCCAATGGCGACCTATCGCGGTGACGAAGGTTGGCTAAGTTGGTGGACAGTATTTTTCTGGGGCTGGTTCCTGGGTTATGGTCCGATGATGGCAATCTTTATTGCGCGTATTTCCCGTGGTCGAACTATTCGCCAAGTTATTTCCACCATCAGTATTGTGGCTCCGTTAACCACCTGTTTTTGGTTCACGATTGTGGGCGGCTCTGGCCTAGCGTTTGAAATTGCTGTACCGGGTAGCGTGAGTGCGGCGTTTGAGGGCTTTAACTTGCCAGGTGCTTTGCTTGCGGTGACTCAGCAACTACCAATGCCAATGCTGACTTCAATTCTATTTCTGATTTTAACCACGATCTTCATCGTCACGACGGGCGACTCAATGACCTACACAATCAGTGTCGTGATCAGTGGTGAAACGGAGCCGAATGCGATCATCCGTACCTTCTGGGGAGTAATGATGGGTGTGACGGCATTGATCCTAATTTCCCTTGGCTCTGGCGGCATCTCTGCTCTGCAATCTTTCATTGTTATTACCGCGGTTCCGGTTTCGTTGATTCTGTTACCGTCACTTTGGAATGCGCCACAAATTGCAATCAAAATGGCGAAAGAGCAAGGGCTATAACAATTATCCAATTCAAACAACGTGGAGCTTGTGCGGGTGTTTTCCTCCTGCATCCGCACAAACCCTAGTATTCTTACAATAACAAATAGGTGGTGAGCAAAATGGATGCACATCGTTCTACTTATACGGAAGCAACTATGCGCGATGCAGCGATTGTCATGGCAGCCGAAAGGCTTGGCGCAATGCACCAAAACCGAATCAGCTTTGTTCGCAGTCTGATTCGTAATATGGCAAGCCAAAACTGGCAAGTAACCAAGCATGAGTGGCAGCTTTGTCCTCGTGGTTATGGTCATGTGATTTACAAATTGACCACGCCAGAGCACGTTTATCATTTGGTGGTATTCTGTGATGAAATTGCCGACGACGAGCGTAATGATCGCGTAATTGCTGAAAAGTGGGACGTCACATTTGCACTGGTTCAAGGCGATGTTGATGTTACTTTGTTGGAAAGATTGCGAGAAAATGTACCGCTGCAAGAAGCGGGACGTAATCCAAACAACGTACTTGTTCTTGCTCGCGCAAACAAAAGTGTGCGCGTGTTTGAGCACATTGTTAGCGCGCTTTCTCAAGGCGAGCAGCCTGAGCCGAAAGAGTTAGCGGAAGTGGGTTATATCCTGCGTACCACAGCTGTTTATGGTAACGGAAAGTTTGGTATCGCCGATTTCAAACTGTTAGAGAACAACTCAGATTTCAGCCAGTCTTTTAGTGCGCAAATGTGTGCAGTATATATGTTGCGTGAATTCAGCCTAGATTGGGTGCACTATCTGGCACTTCAACAAGGTGGCGACAACGCGGTGGCTTTGCATCGTGGCTTGCAGCGCTACCTTGGTGTCGGCAATGCTACTGGCTTAGGCATGGCTCCATACTTGATTAATCATCCGTGTATTGTTGACCAATGGATGACCTCTCGTGAACGTGCGGTAGCGCGAGTCTTTGCGATGCCATGTGAAGCGTCGTTCCATGCTCCTTTGCAAGGATTGCTGCAAAAAGCACAGCGTCATTTAGAGCAAGTCATAACCATTAATGAACATCAAGACAGGCTCAATCATCAAGCGATAGCAGACATCAAACAACTGCTATCGGAGCTAACAACGTTAATGGCATTACATCCGAACTGGGCGAGTTTGGTCGAGCATAAGAAAACAATGAGTGTGGAAGCCCAAGAAATCCTCACCTCTTGCTTGATCGAACTCTACCCATCTTTAGTGGATGAATTTGCTAGCCAAATGAATACGGATGAAACGTTATCTATTCCGGGCGGGAAAAAGATCCAAGATTTACTGGAAGTGTTGCAAAGCAAGTACCGCTGGGCGATTGATGCGGATTACTCACTAGCCGAGAACAACTACTGGTTCTGGTATCGCTCACAAGATAAAGAAGAGCCAAGGCTTGGTGTTCGCGGGGAAGAGGCTGGAGAAGAAAAAGAACTGCCGCTTGATATCGGCAGACAAGTGAATCGCTTGTACCAGGCCTTGCTTGACTGTGATGTAGAAATGTCCGTAGCAGAGTTTCTATTGCAAAAACCGGCTTATCGTTCGATCACACGTCGCGTATGGACGTTAGGTAGCCGTGCGATGGGGGATATTCAAATGAACGTGCTGCGTAAAGATGCGTTACCAATGCACTTATTGCGCTGTAAATTGGCGATCTTTGGTGCGACTAAGTTTGATCCGCGCTCGGATCGTTGGGTTCGAGTAACTTTCTTCCAAGGTGCGCCGTTGTTAGATGAAATTCACGACCCTAAACTGGTAGACACATGGATTTTCCCTAGCATGCCGCCACGTGACGAAATTGCGCAAAGTGATAATCAAAAAATCAGTGGAGGATTTGCATTATGATCGTCTCTCACAACGAATTGGTGGCCGCGGTTAATAAGGCATTTCTTGGCATGCGCCGTCACTGTGGTGAGGCGGATGTCATTGCGAACATGGTGGCGGACTTGCAAATGGTTGGCTTACATGGAGTTCGTCATTTTAATAACGCCAGTCTGTTTCTTGGGTTAGATTCAGACTGCGCCGTATCGGTGACCAACAGTACGCCGTCAAACATAGAGGTAGAACTGCACAACGGGAGTGTAGCGTGTCATTTACCCGCTGTGTTGGATTTCGCACTTGAGAAAATGATTAACCGTAAGTCGATTACTATCACGTTGACGCAGTGCCATAACCGTTGGCTAGGTTTTAGTGAGTTGTTGAAACTCTCTGCAAAAGGCATTGCGTGCCGTGCACAATGGGTCAATGGCTCTAGTCCCAAGCGAACGCTTTATGTGTTAAACCGTGGACGAATTGCGCCAGAAGTCTTTTTCTCGGATCAGTTTGATGGGCATGATACGGATTTGCATAGTATGGTTATCGAGCTCTCCGTGAACGATTTCGATATCGAGAAAAGTGCACAAGGGTATACCACCCACATTGAAGGTGATGAGTTAAGCCGCACGCAACAAGCTTCTTGGCAAAATGGTATCTTTGTCGAAGACCAAGAATGGGAAACACTGAAACAAACCGCAACCGCGTTGCTGGTGGAGAACAGTGAGCGTTCTATGCTCGGTGCTGGTGGTGTGGTTTAAGCGATGAAAGGCGATGATTCCAAGTAGAAGTGATGAAGGCTGCTGTTTAGCGGCCTTTTTTGTGCACGATGTTTGGTCACTTCTGAAGTTCAAAGACTATGATTACCGTTATCCGCAAGATGGAGCAACACAGGTAAGAAAAATGGATCTGCAAGAGAATAAAAGAAATGCCATTGCGTTTTACGAAACCGCCTATCGAGGTAATCCAAGAAAGGCGGTTGAAGACTACGTTGGCGATGAGTACATCCAGCACAATCCATTAGTTGGAAACGGCCCCGAGGCTTTTATCGAGTATTTTGAGCGGATGCAAAATGAGTATCCCGATAAAGATATTACGTTTGTGCGAGCGATTGCTGAAGGGAACTTGGTGGCACTACACACTCACCAAACATGGCCTAATGATATTGAATACGTGACGATGGATTTCTTTCGTTTTGATCATAATGGGAAGATTGTTGAACATTGGGACGCTCTGCAAGAGATTCCTAAAGAAACATTGAATGGTCACACCATGTATTAACGAGTCGTTGACGAGTCTCCCATGCCGTTTATTCAAACGGTATGGGAGGTTAAATGATTTGTGGCACTTTAAGTATTAATCATCAAAGCGCTTTTTCGATTCTCAACGCGACGTCTTCAGATACCCAGCCTTTCCACAAGTCAGGGTAGGTATTAAAAAAGTAAAACATCGCTTCTTCACCGTCCGCGTAGTTATCTTCCATCCAGGCCAGCATTTCACTCATTTGCTCGTTGGTAAATCCGCGTTTCTGCAAGTACGCGAATGCTTGGGGTTCTTTGCTCGCAAACGCCTCAGTTGTTACTGTGCGAACTGGAGAAGGTGGGTACATTGTTACTTTTGGTGAAGCGCAATCAGGCTGAGTGGTACAGTTGCGATACTCTTCTAAATCTGTTACGCTACCAAAATCCACTTTGACCATATCATACTTGCCCAATACGGGGGTCGGTGACCAGTAGTAACCAAACCAAGGCATTTTGCGATCATAGGCTTTGGCGATGGTGCCAGCTAATGCTGCGCCAGATCCTGGGTCAACCATCTCAAAGCCGTGCTCACTTAACCCTAATGCATTAAACAAGTGACCGGAGGTGATTTGGCATGTCCAACCAGCAGGGCAGCTATAAAACGCGAACTTGTCATCATCCTCTGGGTGTTCAAATAGTTTGGCGTGCTTGATGACGCCTTCTATCGTCGCGAGTTCTGGATACTGTTTTACCAGATAGGCGGGAACCCAAAACCCTTCTTCACCACCATTGACAAGCGATTCACTAGCGATGCGCAAGCGTTTATCCGCAATCCCTTTATCAAGTGCTTCTTTAATGCCGTTTGTCCATAACTCTGGCGCAACGTCAGGTTGCCCCTTTTCAATCATAGAGGTGCCTGTAGGAACGCTATCACCAGGGATCAATTCCGCATCGCACTGGTAGCCTTCATTTAAGACAAATTGGTCGATGTGCGCCATTAAGCTGGCCGAATTCCAATTCATGTCTGCGATGGTTATTTTTCCGCATTCGTCCGCATTTGCATGAGTAGATAATGCTGATAGCAGCAGAACAGATAGCATTGAAGGTGTCGTCTTCATGTGACTGAATTTCCTTGTCGTTGTCATTTACTTCAGTATATACATCGGTTTATAAAGATTCAGTGAACAAGTTTTTTTCAGTGACGTTAAGCATAAAAACGGTGATTTATGAAGCGTTTGGTGAGGCGTGTTGAAAGGGAGTTAATACAGCAAGAACACTCCTTCGTAGCCGCCAATCTCAATATGAGAAACATAGTCGCCGATGTTACCGTCTTGATCTACAGGTCGCATAGGCTCTGGAAGTGCGATAGTTATCTTCGGTGAGGAGAAGTAATCGATATTTTTGCCAAAGAAATCAGTCCGATACAGCACTCGGCCTTTGGTGAATTCGCGGGCTAACACCATCTCTGTAGGGCCATGCATCACTACCGTATCGTCTGAGTGATACGCAAAGTACGTATGGGTTGGTAACAAATCGATAGCGCCATTAGGCAAGTCAGGGTGAGCCACTTTGCTCATAGAAGCATCTCCAATCACCGTGTAATCGGCGGAATAGGGCGTGCTGGTGGACATCATTAGCGGAGTCGCCTGATATCCCTCTGGTATTTGATTGGCAGGCTCTCCCAAATCAACGGCAAGCAAGGAGCTAGGTTGATAAGCAATATTCTTTGGTACGCCTGCCTTCCAGAAGTTGTCACTTGTTGTGTTATTACTTCCATATAAGTAGCCATTGTTCCACTGATTAAAGTAAATGCGCTCAGGGTGATAGTTTAAGTAGAACACCGCTAGTGCAGAGTATTGGTCCTGTTTCCAGTTATCCTCAGTGTTGCCAAAGTATTGAACTCGACCATAACGCGTGGTCGCTTGATAAATCACTTTCTGACCCGCTTTGGCGAGTGCAGAGTTATCCCAAAATTTAGCCAAGCCAGCATAGCCACTAAAGCCGGTAGCAGGGAAAAGGTAGTGCTCGCGCAAGTACAAGGAGCCAGCGTTAACCAAGTGGTTTTGCCCATTACGACCGAATAAGTTTGCCGTACCTATGTTGAGGCCAATTAACGCATCTTCATCCAGCGTTGCCAGTTTATTCAAGAACGCCGAGAATTGCGCTTTGTAAGCATCGTCAGCAGCTTGGCTACCCGCCACCAAACCAAGTTCATCCACTGTGCCTCCGGAATATATGTAGAACTGATTTGCACCGAGTAACTTATTCGTATCGTCGTTGTACGCACCATTTAAACCTTGTTTCGCCCATTCAGCTTGGTAATAGTGGCGCATTGTATTGGTAAAAACGGGATTACCGAGATTGGTCAATGCCCAAGAAGAGGTTTGATTCCACATACGACCAAATGGAATAACCCGTGACTCCCAACGAAATCGGGCCGTTGCATTCTTATTCGAACGGTTTTTGTATTCATTCCAAGAAAGATAATTGTCTTGGTTTCGATCTGCAGATTTGTCGAAGCCACGAATTTTACGCCAGCGTTGAATGGTTTGACCTTCCGGTGTCTCCGTTGGTGCTCCTGAGATATTGACGGCAGGGAAGCTATTTTTGAGTTGAATGTTTTCGAGACGTGGGCGGTTTTCTATGTTGCCGTCATGCCAAGTAATTTTCGCAAAGTAAAGGCGGCCGCCGTCGCGTAAAAAGGTGGAGCCAAAGTACTGACCGCCACCATAAGTTTTTCCGCTACCATCATGCGTTGTAGCGCGAACCCAATCCGAAGGAACAGACCAGTTTACTGTTTGATTTTTAGTCATGTTCTCAGTTTTGTCTTTTTTAATCGCGAAGCGTTTCCATTCTGTTACCCGACCAAACGAGTCGATAGCAGAAGGGTATTCAATCGTGAAGCTGCCGCCTTGAGCAAACTGAGAGAACGTAAAGGCTAAGCGGTCGAACTTCTCTGAGTGATAGACATAGAGGGCTCCACCATTATTCGCCTGGCCAAATACATCAGCATCCCATGGCGGTGGTTGATATAGCCAAAAGCCGGCGTGGTCAGCGCTGGCGGTATAGCCAACGATCATCGGTTTTCGATTGAGTAAGGTATTTTCACCATGGCTTGAGTCGACTTCAGCTAGGATAGTGTCTTCAGAAAAGTGGAGAAAGAAATCTTCGTAGTCAATTCCATTCAGTTCTGCTTGGTTACGTATATCGTTTTCCAGCCAACCTGAGTTAAGTTCCAGCTTTTGGTTGTACATGTAACCAAGCGCTTTTACACGCTCGTTATCACTCTTATCTTTGTAAGCTCCAAACACGATATCGGCATTATCCAACTCCCATTCAAGTGCAGCGGCAGCAGATATAGGCTTATCTTGAAGATCAATACCCTGTTCATGCAATCCAGGTAACACGATTGATGTTCTACTCCAAACGCTGGGTATAGAAAGTAAGCTCAGAGAAGCAAGTGCAATGAGAGAAAAACAATGCGACTTCAACATGGGGTTATCTCACTCATACTTAGATGACTCGAATTAAGGGCCAGAATACAAAGAGAAATTATAGTCCATTCACAAAGTCCTAATCAGGAACCCGCCGATAGAAGGCTTTACCGGAAATCGAGGGGGGAAGCCCGGCAAAAATGAGAAGGTCTGCGTCGGGTGTAGTACGTTCAAAGACTCAAAATTCCATCTACACAAGCACAAAAGTAACCAGAATTTTAACCTTGTTTCGATTGCCATCATATTGTTGGATTTTCATCAACAATTTCAGTTAAAACCAACTGATTAAACCAGTCATATTCTCTGTTGTATTGATTGCTTATCATACAAAAATTTAACGAAATTAATTTTTATACATTTTTATTGCATAAAAAATCCTTTTGAGTAATATAAATGCCAAGTGACAATTAATGCGGTATGTCAGCATGACTATTCAGGTAAGCGGAATCAATAAATCCTACGGTGAGACACAAGTGCTTCACGATGTCAGCTTTAAGTGTGAAAGCGGCGAAACACTGGTGTTACTAGGTCCGAGTGGTGCAGGGAAGAGCTCTCTACTACGTGTTCTTAACCTTCTTGAAGGAGCGGATAACGGCCAGTTAAACATCGCTAATGACGCATTCGACTTTTCAACTGAAATCAAAGAGAAGCAAGGTTTAGCGCTTCGTCGTAAAGTGGGCATGGTGTTCCAACAGTACAACCTGTGGCCGCATATGACAGTGATGGAGAACCTGATTGAGGCTCCGGTAAAAGTCGCTGGCATGGATAAAGAAGAAGCGAAGAAGCAGGCAATGCAAATTCTTGCGACGCTGCATTTGGCAGACAAAGCGGATGCATGGCCGATGCAACTTTCTGGTGGTCAGCAACAACGTGTGGCGATTGCTCGTGCATTGATGATGAAACCGGAAGTCTTGCTTTTTGATGAACCGACCGCTGCGCTTGATCCGGAAATTACTAACCAAGTCGTTAAGATTATTAAAGATTTAAGCGAAACCGGAATTACACAAGTAGTTGTGACGCACGAAGTGGATTTCGCCAAGAAAATCGCTAGCCACGTACTGTATTTAGAAAAAGGACACATCGTTGAGCACGGCACAAATGATTCGTTTTCTAACCCGCAAACCGCCCAGTTTGCTGACTACTTAAATCACTAAATCACGTTTTTAAAGTTCAGTCTATTTAACAGATAAGCTCGGCTGTCATTGCGAGTGTCAGCCCACTAAGTACACACGGAGTATTGCAATGAAAAAGATTCTACTAGCTTCACTAATCGGACTTGTCTCAGCGAACGCAGCAGCACAAGAAGAGATCAAATTTGCGATGGAAGCGACGTACGCCCCATTCGAATACATGGATGAAAACAACCAAATCCAAGGTTTTGATGTGGATCTGGCGAATGCACTATGTAAAGAAATCGAAGCAAAATGCACCTTCCACAACCAATCGTTTGACAGCCTGATCCCAGCATTAAAATTCAAGCGCTACGATGCGGCAATCTCTGCAATGGACATTACTGAGGCGCGTTTGGAGCAAGTGAATTTCACGAATGCATACTATGACAACTCAGCAGCGTTTGTTTCTATCAAAGAAAAAGTGGCTGATCAAAAAGCACTAGAAGGTAAGCGTGTTGGTGTTCAAAACGGTTCAACACACCAAAGCTACCTGATTGAGCAAATGCCGGGCGTAACCGCGGTTCCTTACTCAAGCTACCAAGACGCGTTCATCGATATGAAAAATGGCCGTATTGATTCTGTATTCGGTGACACAGCAGTCGTAGCAGAATGGTTCAAGAAAGAAGACAACCTAGCTTACGTGGGTGAGCACGTCACTAACCCTAAATACTTCGGTAACGGTTTCGGTATCGCAGTAAATAAAGGTAACGACGAGCTAGTGAACAAGCTGAACACAGCACTGAAAACAGTGAAAGCAAACGGCGAATACGACGTAATCTACAACAAATACTTCGGTAAGTAATATGGCACTAACGGGTTACTCTTTATCGCTTGTTCAAGCTAGTTGGATGACTGTCCAGCTGGCCTTCACAAGCCTTTTAGTCGGTTTGATTCTGGCAGTGGTATTCGCCAGTGGTGAAATGTCTCGCCGCGTTTTCGTTAAATGGCCAATGACGGCGTTTGTGACGATTGTACGTGGCTTGCCAGAAATCCTTGTCGTGTTGTTCATCTATTTTGGTTCGACTCAGGTTCTGTTTTTAATCACCGGCGACTTTATTGAAGTTAGCCCGTTCTTGTCTGGCGTGGTGGCGTTGTCATTGATCTTCGCTTCTTATGCTTCTCAAACTCTACGTGGCGCGTTAAAAGCCGTTGGAAGAGGGCAGAGAGAAGCAGCAAGTGCACTCGGCATCAGTCAGGCACATGCTTTTGTTCGCATTGTTTTGCCACAAGCAGTAAGACACGCACTACCAGGTTTAACTAACCAATGGTTGGTTTTGCTGAAAGATACCGCGCTTGTATCACTGATCGGAGTAACGGATTTGTTGAAACAAGCACAGCTAACATCTGCAGCGACACATGAAGCGTTTACATGGTACGCAACTGCTGCGGCGATTTACTTAGGCATTACTTTGATTACACAACGTGCCGTAAAACTGATTGATAAGAAGTTCTCAATTCAAGGCATGAGCATGGGACAGGAGGCGACCGCATGAACGAACAACACGTTTGGCAAATGCTGGATGGCTTAGGCACTAGCCTCCAATTGACCGCCGCTTCCTTGGTTGTGGGCTGTCTCTTAGCTCTGATGATGACGCTGACTCTGATCCTGCGTACTCCGGGTTTGCATTGGGTAAGTCGTGGCATCATCACCTTGTTCACTGGTACGCCTTTGTTGGTACAGATCTTTTTGGTGTACTACGGTCCGGGTCAGTTTGACGCAGTAAGAGAAAGTGTATTCTGGACATGGTTAAGCCAACCTTGGTTCTGTGCGATGTTGGCGCTAGCGTTGAATACCGCTGCATACAGCACTCAGTTGTTCAACGGAGCGTTTAACGCGATTCCTTCCGGTCAATGGCAAGCGTGTCGTGCTCTGGGTATGAACAAAACCGCAACGCTGAAAGTGCTGCTACCATACGCTATTCGTCGTGCTGTTCCTGCTTACTCGAACGAAGTGATTTTGGTCTTCAAAGGCACGTCACTAGCAAGCACGATTACGATCATGGATCTGATGGGTTACGCGCAGCGTATTAACGCACAAACCTACGATACGTTGACGGTATTTGGTATTGCGGGCGCGTTCTACTTAGCAGTAAATGGTGTGCTAACTCTCATTTTCCGTCAGGTAGAGAAGAAAGCATTGGCGTTCGAAGCCGCATAAACCTTCAATCAACACTCATCATCTCGTTCCACAGTGCCTTTGCAAATGACTCTCTTGCAGGGACATTTTTCATATTCGTTATGGCAAATCCCTCAAGTTCCACCAAACTTAATTCAATGCAATTGTATTGGTGGCACCATGGAAAGAAGACACTTTTTAGCGCTGTGGACATTGTTGTTCGCACCCTCTTTAAAAGCGACGACACCAATGCGGCCGACGCCAGCACAAACAGAAGGGCCATTTTATCCAGTAGTGGATATTCCTCTTCGTCAAAACTTGATTCTGCAATCAGAAGGCTTGGTCGGTGAACCTATCGTGTTGCAAGGCAGAGTAGTAGATACATCGGGAAACCCAGTTTCAGGCATCAAAGTAGAAATCTGGCAATGCGATGGGCAGGGGATTTACGATCATCCTAAGCAACCAAATAACGATAAGTTTGATGCGCACTTTGCTGGCTTTGGTGCAGTTTTAACTCAATCGGATGGTCACTACTTGTTTCAGACCTTGTACCCCGTGCCTTATGCCTCTCGTCCACCGCACATTCACGTTAAGTTGTGGCGGGATAACCAAGAGCTTCTGACCACTCAGTTGTACTTGAAAGGCAATACTGGCGATGAATGGTGGGGAGGCAAAGCCCGTGATTATCTGCAGTTTGAAACTATACGAATCGACGGGCGGTTAACGGGCGAATTTAACTTTGTGATTGGCTAGCTAATCCGGTTAAACCATTAACTCAACCAATTGCGCCAAGCATTCTTTATCCAGTATCGGATGAGGCTCGACGCCCGTGACCAAAACGATATCCACGGAAGGTAGCGATGGCATATCGTCTAAGATCTTAAGATCCTCGCTAACGCTAATACTGCCCATCGCACCGATAGCCATGCCTGAACGTACAATTGCTCGTTGTGCAGAAGCCGTATTGCAACATGCCAGTAGTTGATAAGGAGTGCCACGTTTGGTTAATCCGTCTACTGCTGCCGCATGGTATTTACAGTCGGTTTGGAATAGGGCGAGAGGGAGAGGTTGGGCGTTCTCAATGTCAAAATCAGGATGAGCAATCCACACGCCTTTGTCGCTTGCTAGCCAATAACCTTCTTCACTATCCGGTGCTCTTGTCACAATAGCGGCGTCTAGCTTTCCTTCATCAAGTTTTTCTCTCAAGGTGATGCTCGGCTCACTAAAGACCTGAATCGAACATGTGGGCTCAGATTGCTGTAATACGCGGATGACTTTAGGCAAGATATTGTCGTTGTAATCTTCTGGGCAACCTAAGCGAAGAGGACGCTTATTTTCATAACGTTTCACTTGTTTCAGTGCTTGATTGTGCAAGCTAACCAATTGCTCTGCGTGAGAGCGTAGTGCTAATCCCGCTTCACTTAAGACAAGATTGCGACCTTCTTTTTCAAACAAACTGACGCTGAGTTCGTCTTCTAGCTTACGCATTTGCGCACTGAACGCGGATTGGGTGCGATTGATCTGCTTGGCTGCACGAGTGAAACTTCCCGTTTCGACAAAAGCCAGAAAGCTGCGTAACGCATCGATATCCATATCTAAAACTCATCCATCGTTTTTGTTGAAGTGTTCCATCAAAACTATCCGTTAGTCCCCTTAAATACAATCAGATATTGTGAATGGGTACTCAAAACACAAACCGCATGGAGGCGTCATGAAACTGTTTATTGCTAACCAAAACTACTCAAGCTGGTCACTGCGCGCATGGCTGATCTTTTCTCAATTCAAACTAGATGTCGAAGTCACCAAGCTCAAATTATTCACGGAAGATTTTTATAAGACCTTGGAAGGTATTACACCAACCGCGAAAGTCCCTACCTTAGTGGATGATGACGCAACCGTGTGGGATTCATTAGCGATTTTGGAATACGTTAACGAGCAATACTTACAAGGCAAAGCATGGCCAAGTAAGTCTGCGGAACGGGCTAAAGCACGCGCCATCGCATCAGAAATGCATTCGGGTTTCTTTAACTTAAGAAGCGAACTCCCAATGAACATCCGCGCACGCAGAAAAGTCGATCTAACGGAGGGGGCACGTAAAGATATTGCTCGCATTGACGCTATTTGGGCAGAGCAAGCAGAACTGCATCCAAACGGTTGGCTATTTGGAGAATGGTCGATAGCGGATGCTATGTATGCACCTGTGGCATTGCGTTTCCAAACTTACGGCATCGAGTTATCGGAAGGTGCCAAAGCTTACCAACAAAAGGTGCTAGCAAGTGAATCTTTACAGCAATGGTTGGAAGAGGCGAACCAAGAAACGGATATCGTAGAAGAAGATGAAGCAGGGGTAGAAGTATAAGCGCATCTTGCGATCGCCTGTAGCAAGGGAAAGCATGACAAAGCACGCTTTCCTCTTCTAGGATGGTTGTAGTTTCCGGCGCGTTTAAGCTAGGTGTTCAACAATCGCTCTGCCTACGCCGTGTGCGCTCGTTGGGTTTTGACCTGTGATGACACGATCATCCACAATTACAAACTCTTGCCATGGTTGCACTTTAGAGTAGCGCGCTGCGTTGCGTGCAAGAGATTCTTCCAATAGGAATGGGATATCGTTGATGGTGCCGAAGTCGATCTCTTCTTCACGAGTGAAACCTGTTACTGATTTAGACGAAAGTAGCTTTTCGCCATTGCTAAGCGTGATAGGTAGAAGAGCGCCCGGACCATGACAAACTGCAGCCACAATACCGCCATCTTCATAGTGTTTTGCAGAAATCTTGGCAAAATCTTCGTTGCTCGCTAGGTCTGAAAGAAGACCAAAACCACCCGGATAGAAGATCGCATCGTAGTTGTCACCGTTGATTTGTGACACTGGAATCGTGTTGTTGATGCGGTTCTGGAAATCATCATCCGCTAAGATTTTCTCGTTGACTGCGTCGCCTTCGATGTCGGTTCCGTACAGTGGTGCTTGCCCGCCTTTGATAGAGGCAATGTCGTAATCGAAGCCTGCATCTAGTAGTTCGCTAAGCGCATGAGTGAGCTCTGGCGCGTAAGTTCCGTTTGCTTGGTCAGTTTCACCTAGGGTCGCATGGTTCGTCACAATGATGAGTACTTTCTTCATGATGGTTTCCTTTTTGGCTTACGTGTATTTGTTGAACACCTTCATACTAATTGCTAAACAAATAAGTGATAATACGATTAATTGGCAAAACATTATTGCTATATAGCAAAGGTAAGTATGGACAGTTTTGAAGGTATCAATGAGTTTGTTACGGTTGCTGAGAGCTTAGGTTTTTCTGCAGCGGCAAAACAGTTAGGTTGCAGTACCAGTCATGTCAGTCGTCAAGTCACAAGATTAGAAGAGCGATTAGGTGTCGCTTTGTTAGCCCGTTCGACAAGAATGGTGAGTCTAACGGAAGCGGGGCAAGCGTATTATCAGCAGTGTAAAGAGTTGGTGATTGGGCTTCAGCAAGCCAATGAACAGCTCACCACGCAGCAAACTCAGTTGAGTGGTACGTTACGCGTGAGTGCCGCTGGTGCGTTTTCTGAGAACCATGTAGCGCCTGCCTTGATGGCGTTTGCCAAGCAACATCCTAATCTCACGGTTGAAATTAACTTCAACACCAGCATGGTCAACTTTATTGAAGATGGTTTCGATTTTGCCATTCGTTACGGCAGGTTGAGTGATTCAGGCTTGGTTGCGAGAAAGCTGGTGGATCGTCCCATGGCAGCCGCAGCCAGTCAGCGTTATCTCGATGAACATGGTTTGCCAACGCACCCCGAGCAACTCAAGCGTCATAGCTGCATCATCGCCAACAAAGACGTTTGGTTGTTTGAAAAAGACGGCAAGCCGTTAGATGGCGTAAAAGTGCAGGGCAGGTGGAAGAGCAATAACGCGCATACGGTTTTGCAAGCCTGTGCAGAAGGATTAGGTGTGGCGTACTTACCGAAGAGCAGTTTCAACGATGCTATTTCGTCTGGTCGTTTGGTGCCAATCCTAGAGCCCTATTGGGGAAGTGGTAACAGCAGCTGGATTGTTTATCAGAATCGTCACTTTCTGCCACTACGAGCGCGATTGGCTATCGACTTCTTGCTTGATCATTTTGCCGATTGGCAGGAGTAATGAGGCTCTGCCAATCGGTTTGTTTATCCATTTGTTAGATCGTCAACATACTAACGTATCTACATGTTTTGATAGCTCGGTCCGCCGCCACCCTCTGGTGCTTTCCACGTGATGTTTTGCGAAGGATCTTTGATGTCACAGGTTTTGCAATGCACGCAGTTGGCGGCATTTATCTGAAACTTCAACTTATTGTCCACTTCCACCACTTCGTAAACCCCAGCGGGGCAATAGCGCTGACTCGGTTCGTCATACATACCTAAATTCACATCAATTGGAATGTGAGGGTAAGTCAGAACAAGGTGACAAGGTTGATTCTCTTCGTGCTGTGTTCCCGACAAAAATACCGACGAAGGCTTATCAAAACTGATTTCACCATCTGGTTTTGGGTATGCAATTGGGTGGCACTCTTGTTTAGGTTTTAACTGCTCATGATCGTGTGAATAGTCCTTGATAGACCAAGGTAACGGCTTCTTAACCAGTGGTTGCCACAGGTTGTGTTCAAAAGTCGAAAGAGCACCGCCAAGTATGCTGCCAAACTTATGAATGTTCGCGCCAAAGTTACGCGTTTCGGCGAGTTCGTCATACAACCATGATGATTCGAACAACGACTGGTAGTCTGGCTCAGAAGCTCCAGTTTGTCGGGCCGTATGTACCGCTTCTGCTGCAATGATTCCGGATTTCATTGCTGTGTGGCTGCCTTTAATTTTAGCAACGTTCAAAGTCCCCGCATCACAACCAATCAATAAACCGCCAGGGAATTGCTGTCTCGGCAGAGAGGAAAGTCCACCTTTCGCAATGGCTCTTGCGCCGTAAGCGATGCGCTGAGCACCTTTCAAATGTGGTTCAATAGCAGGATGGTGCTTAAAGCGTTGAAATTCGTCAAACGGACTCAAGTAAGGATTGCTGTAATTCAAGTCGACAATAAGCCCGACGGCGATTTGGTTGTTCTCCATGTGATAGAGAAAACCGCCGCCTGTGGTATTTGTTTCACTCAAGGGCCAGCCAGCGGAGTGGATAACACTGCCAGATACATCCTTGCTGTCAGTGGGTAACTCCCATATCTCTTTTAGGCCAAGCGCGTAGTGCTGTGGTTGCTTTCCTGCGTCTAGGTCGAACCTTTGAATAAGTTCTTTACCCAGATGTCCGCGACAACCTTCAGCAAAAAGGGTGTATTTTGCCCTTAGCTCGATACCTGGTTCAAAGTTAGGTTTGGCCTGGCCGTTCTTGTCTAGTCCCATATCGCTCGTGTTAATGCCTGTCACGGCGCCAGTCTGATCATAATTGATGCTTGCAGCGGCAAAGCCCGGAAAAACTTCCACCCCAAGATTTTCTGCTTGGTTAGCGAGCCAACGGCAAAGGTTGGCAAGGCTAATTACGTAATTATTCTCGCCATTTATCATTGGACGCGGTGTAAGGATGTGAGGAACTCGAATATGGTTTTGTTCAGTAGTAAGATAAAGGAAATCATCTCGTTGAACCGAGGCTGCTAGCGGGGCCTCCATTTCTTTCCAATCGGGGAAAAGCTCATCTAAGGCACTAGTTTCAAAAACAGCGCCAGATAAAATATGCGCGCCCACTTCTGAGCCTTTTTCTACAACGCAAATTGAAAGTGCGTCATCTTCACTGTCTTGTTTGAGTTGAGCTAGCCGACAAGCTGCACTTAAGCCCGCAGGTCCGGCCCCCACGATCACGACATCAAACTCCATGCATTCTCGTTCCATCTTTATGCTTCCTTTCTATTATCGTCATCTGCGTGACAGGTTTTGGTTTCTATACAGAAAACTATAGCTCAGTTGACGTTAACGTGAAGTGGACTAAGCTCAAGTAATGGATCTGACGTGTTATATGAGGCATGACCATGGAAGACCGACCATTAGCAACACTTGTGCTCGCAGAGCATGACAACCAATCGTTGGCTGTAGGGACGCTGTGTGCAATTAAAGCGGCATTTGAGATTAAGGATGATGATAAATCGCTTCCTGTTTCTGTGTTGCTTATTGGTTATCAGTGCCAATCAGTTTTGGATGAGTTGAATTGTGTTCAAGGTGTTGCAGAAATTATCTGGGTTGATGCGAAGGGATATGAACATGGATTAGCGGAAAATATCGCACCTTTGATCTCACAAGTAGCCAAAAACTACTCACACATTCTTTCTCCTGCCAGTACATTTGGTAAGAATGTGATGCCTCGTGTGGCGGCGTTGCTTAATGTTGGTCAACTTTCTGACGTGATGACAATCGAGTCTATCGATACGGTGATTCGTCCAATTTATGCTGGAAATGCATTGGCGAGAGTCACGTCGAATGACCCCTATAAAGTGATGACCATAAGAAGTACGGCTTTTGATGCCGCAGAGCTATCTGACACGCCAGTTGTCCCTAAGCTTACTCAAGTCGACACGGTGATTATCAATAAACTTAGTGAGTTTGTTTCGCAACAAACGCCAGAAAGTGAGCGACCAGAATTGCCAGCGGCTAGAGTAGTGGTGTCGGGGGGGCGTGCATTCGGGAGTAAAGAGAAGTTTGTTTTAGTAGAACAATTGGCTGACAAGCTAGGTGGAGCGGTAGGGGCGTCACGAGCGGCGGTCGATGCGGGCTATGTGTCTAATGACCATCAAGTCGGACAAACCGGCAAAATTGTTGCACCGGAGTTATACATTGCCGTCGGAATTTCTGGCGCGATCCAGCATTTGGCGGGAATGAAAGATTCCAAGGTGATTGTTGCAATTAATAGCGATCCTGATGCGCCTATTTTTGACATTGCAGATTATGGATTGGTCGGCGATTTGTTTGTGGTAATGCCTGAGCTGTTAGAGAAGCTGTAGATATAGTCTTGTTCCCTAAAACAAAAGGCTTCCGGACTGGAAGCCTTTATCATTTGATTTTAATAAGTTACTTTTCGCTCGGACGTTGCAGGTGCTCTGCAAGTACTTTCGTAAACCTTGCAGCTTCACCACCAGTACAAGCGCGATGATCAAACGTTACGGATAGCGGCATTGCTTTCACCGAAATTGCTTGACCATTTCTTATCACAACTCGGTCGAGTATTCGGCCCGCGCCGACAATAGCGACTTGTGGCGGTGTGACGACAGGTGTTGCGTAAATACCGGCAATCGCGCCGAAGTTGGAAAGCGTAATCGTCGCGTGCTGCAATTGCTCACGACCGATTTTTCTCTCTCTGATCCCTTCAACGGTTTGATCGAGCCAACGACGAACATCTTGTGGCTCGTATTCATCTGCGTGGCGCAAAACTGGTACGTACAATCCATGACGGCTATCTACTGCAATTCCTACATTGACCGTTGTGTGTACACAGCGTGTCATGGTTTCGGCATCAAACCAAGCGTTTAAAGCGGGCTCTTCTTGACACGCATGAACAATCGCTTGAACAAGGCGGATACTGATATCTTCGTTTGGCAGCCAATCTTCCAACAACGCTTCTTCCGTAATGGTTACGGCAGCAACATGTTCGTGCGATTCGGTCATAGACGATACCATGGTACGTCGAGCGCCTTTCAAAACTTCGGTGCCTGGACGCTGTTTTCCGGCTTCGTCGTAAATATCGGCATCAACGATAAGTCCGTTCGGGCCACTACCTGACACGAGGTTAAGATCTACCCCAAGTTTTTGTGCCAACAAGCGAGCCGAAGGCAGGGCGGTAACGAGGTTACTTTCTGTCGTGTTGTGGTTGCCACCTATCCAGAAATCATCAACGTTTACATGATGCGCTTGGTGAGAAACGCTGCCGACGACGGTTGCGGCGTCAGCAGTGGCTTTTTTCTCTGCAGTTACTTCTCTCCCGGCACCTGTTTCATCAATCTCTAGCAGTAATGCACCAATATTGACGATTTCACCTTCCTCACCATGACGGCTGACCACACGGCCCGAATAGGGGGCAGGGACGTCTACCGTCGCTTTTGCTGTCTCTACGGTTAAGATCACTTGATCTAATTTAACCATGTCACCGACATTAACGTGCCATTTTACAATTTCTGATTCAGCGAGGCCTTCGCCGAGATCGGGTAAGTTAAACGTCTTCATTTCCAATCCTCCACGAGTTCGCGCGCTGCGGTCACAATGTCTTCTTTCTGAACCATGAAATAATCTTCGTTACGGTAATAAGGCATAATGGTGTCCATTCCAGTTACTCGTTTAGGTGGGGCTTTAAGTAAGCACATGGCGTGTTCAGCGGTTCGAGCTAATAGCTCAGATCCCACACCACAAGTTTTACTCGCTTCATGAACAACGAGTAAACGTCCAGTTTTTTCTAGTGAGCTGAAAATCGTCGCGGTATCAATTGGCTTAATACTCGCCAAATCAATCACCTCGACTTCAATTCCCTGACTAGACAAGGTTTGCGCGGCCTGAAGTGACTCTACGACGCATGCGCCCCAAGTAACGAGCGTGATATCTCGCCCCTTACGCAAGGTGAAGCAGGTGTCGAGTGGGAGTGCTTCGCCGTTATCAACGACTTCAGATTTAACGGTGCGATATATGCGCTTCGGTTCGAAGAACATGACGGGATCATTGCTTCTAATTGCAGCGAGAAGTAAGCCGTATGCGCGTTGTGGAGAAGAAGGAATCACCACTTTAAATCCAGCAGTGTGAGCAAATAGCGCTTCCACGCTTTCTGAGTGGTGTTCCGGAGCGTGGATACCGCCGCCAAATGGCGCACGAAAAACCGCGGGACAAGTGAGCCGACCGCGAGTTCTGTTACGCATTCGAGCCGCGTGGCACATTAAGTGCTCCATCGCAGGAAAAACGAAACCTTGAAACTGAAATTCGGCGACAGGTCGTAATCCTTGCGTTGCCATACCGACCGCAACCCCGCCGATTAAGGCTTCAGCGAGTGGCGTATCGATGACTCGTTTAAGACCAAACTCTTGCTTGAGTCCAACAGTGGCACGAAATACACCACCATTATCGCCCACGTCTTCACCTAGTACGACAACATTGGGGTCTTGTTGCATTTCGTGGTGCAGGGCAAGGTTTACTGCTTCAACCAACGTTAGCTCAGCCATGTCTGCCTCCCTGCATTCTCATTGCCTTGTTGATGAGTTCATCTCTTTGTGCATGAAGCTCTTGAGGTAGCGATTCATACAAATAATCGAAACCGGTTTCTGGTGCTTGTGGCGGTAAGCTCAGATAGCGTTCAACAGCTAACTCTACTTGCTCTTTACAGTAATCTAGCCATTGCTGTTCTTGTTCGTCGCTCCAAGCGTCTTGATTAAGGAGGTACGTTTTAAGACGTGCGATAGGTTCGTATTGCCATGCAGTTTGAACATCATCTTCTTTACGATAACGAGTCGCATCATCGGCCGTAGTGTGGTCACTCAGTCGGTAACTCACCGCTTCGATGAGTGTTGCGCCTTTCCCTTTTCTTGCTCTCTCAAGGGCGGTTTTAGTTGCATCATAAACGGCGACGACATCGTTACCATCGACAGTAATACCCGGTATACCTGCACCTTGCGCTTTTTCTGATAAGAAATCGGCGGCACATTGGAGACTACGCGGCACTGAAATTGCCCATTGGTTATTGTTTACGACGAAAACAAGTGGAATATTCCAAGTACCTGCGCAGTTTATTGACTCAAGAAAGTCCCCTTTGGATGTACCACCATCGCCGCACATGACTAGCGCAGCTTCATGGTTACCTTGAATTTTTAGCGCGGAAGCCACCCCGACAGCATGCGTACATTGCGTCGCTATGGGTACACAGTAGGGAAGGTCTCGGCTAGGAACCGGACTGCCTTCAGGAGCAAAATCACTCCCGCGCTCATCGCCACCCCAGTATTGAAGGTTCTTTTCCATGCCAATGCCACGACACCACATCGCAGGCATATCGCGGTAGTAAGGGACAAACACATCATCGGCTTTAAGTGCTCTGCCGACCGCAATGCCTATGGCTTCCGCGCCTAAGTGTGAGGGATAGGTCCCTAGCTTACCGGTGCGTTGCAAGGCAACTGCTTTGTTGTCGTAAGTGCGAGTTAATACCATATCTCGGTAAAACCCGACCAATGTTTCAGTGTCAGCCCAGTTGGGTAGTTGGCCGACTAGGTCCCCACGATGGTCGATAAACCGATGCATGGGTAATGCCTGAACGTTCATCTCAAGCTCCTTTTGACGCTGCGGGTCTTTTGGACTGCAGCTGTTCATACAAAACCAGAGTTTGTATGGGTACTCAAACTCTGATATCAGCGCAAAGGCCATACCTAAGGTTGCGTGTGCTTTCGATAGCGGTAGGCATCTGTTCGTCCCTTAAACTATTTGTCGATAACATCGCTGCGACTATTTCACCGCAAGATACAGAGAAAGGCTTTTCTGTATCTAACCCTCTAACTAAATCGTGGTATAGCCAGATACAATAAGTGTAAACAAATTGTTAAATTATGCTTCATTTTGACTTTCGCTCAGTAGTAAAGTTTTGCTTACACCCTGATTTTGCAGAGTAATATGCTGCTATTTTGTTGGTGGTATTTTTAAACTCGAATTTAATTACTGGTTAATGAAACATATTTGCAACAAAATTTGGCTGTAAAATTTGACAAAGTGAGTCATTATTAATGAATCAACTCAAACAGTTGCTATATGATGAATTGCAAATTTTTGTTGTGCTCGAAGCCTCGATCTTATGAGAATGCATAACTTCTTCCCAACTGAGTGGAATCAAGGTAGGGTGACGGCATTACAAATGTATACCCTCGGCAGTCCTTGAGCTTATCCAAAGTAGGTGGTGCTCAAGCGGAAGTGATTATGGAGAAGTTATGTACCACGCTCATGTTTATTTTCCCCTAAGAGAACAAGATAAAGCGCAAGCCTTGAACGAGATCATCCGTCAAGAGCGTCAAGATGTGCTGCGTGTGTTTCCATTAGTTGGAAGGTTAGTTGGCCCACACAAGATGCCGATGTTTGAAATTCACCTAGAATCATTGAGTGAAGAGTTCTTGGCGTGGCTTGATACGATTCGAGGCGATTTTTCTGTGCTTATTCACCCAGTAAGCGAAGAAGAGTTGCTCGATCACACAGAACGCGCGATTTGGTTGGGCAGAGAGATTGGTGTATTTGAAGAAAAGTTAGAGAAATAGTTGCTCTTCTCGCCCATGCATGACCGCTTTGAATCCTTCTCTTCTCATTGCGGTCGCAGCTTCTGCTTAACGCCTCATCTTCATTGATGGGTGCGGAATCCCTCTCTTACGCTTTGCTGTAGTTATTTTTGTGCTAAACCTAAAAGTAGGCTTTCGAACTTCACGCACAAAGCGTGAAAATGTTGCTGTTTAGCATGCCATTAAATGAATTTTGGTGGCAATAAAATAATAAGTCTTTGATAAATCAAATAGGTATAGCAGGGAAGTGCAGTTTACGACCCCAACGCCATTGGCAGTGGCGCCGATAATTTATGAGGGGGAAGGGTATGTTTTCAATACTCTTGGTTATACTTGCACTCTATATATTTTGGCTGTTGTTTCGCAACGGGCCTGCGTTTGCCGGGCGTACCGCTCAAAAAAAACGTGACTGGGTTGGGCCTACCGCCAACAAAGAAGAGTGGCGAGGATTTTGTACGGATGTATTTCAGCCGTTCAGTTCTCAAACGACTTTCTACGCCATTGCTTATTTTGCCAATTACGTAGCAGCAGCGAACGCAATATCTTGGTCAACGATATACGAAGGCGATTATCCGGTCATCATAAGCCGATTTGGTAGCTACTTCATTTTAAGCACGCATGATGCACTGGTCGTAGCTGGGTTTATTGCGCTTGCTTTCTTTATCATTAATTGGCAACTTGCCATGCGCTGCTCTGGTATTCTTAGCCAGTATCTAGTGCGGATTCTTATTATTAATCAAAAGCGCTTTGTCGCGATTAGCTTGGTGTTTTGCAGCTACTTTTCGTACCTACTGACGCTTGGTATATTCTGGCTGTTCCATGATGGGTATTCAATCTGGCATGGATTAATGCTTAGCCCTGTGTTCCTATTGTTAGCTTTATTGGTAGCGGTTGTTGTGCCATCTGCAAAAAGAGAAAGTAGTGTACCTTAGATAGATTTTCCACGTTAAATTACACTTGATTTTGGGATAGTAATTCTTATGCCATTAAGTTAGCATTGCCAGCTTTTTAACGGTCAAAAGGCCACTAATCAGTGGGACAGTGGGAGAAACAATGTTTATCGGCTTTGACTATGGTACTGCAAACTGTTCAGTGGCTAAAATGGAATCGGGTGATCCAGTACTGCTTAATCTAGAAGGAAACAGCCCTTTTATTCCTTCCACCCTTGCTGCACCGACTCGTGAATCGGTATCCGAGCATTTATTTCGCCATCGAGATATTAAACCATTAGATCAAGTTGGTGAGCAGGTTTTACGCCGGGCAATCAATTTAAACCGAGAAGAAAGTATTGACTTAGAATCCGACGACATCGCGTTTGGTCAGGCTGCACTTAATCTCTATTTGGAAGATCCTCGCGATATCTATTATGTGAAATCGCCGAAGTCTTTTCTTGGTGCATCTGGCTTGCGTGATGTGCAATTGGCTTTCTTCGAAGACCTTGTCTGCGCGATGATGGACAATATTAAGTCTCAAGCCGAAAACGATGCGCAGCAAAGTATTACCGATGCTGTGATCGGCAGACCAATTAACTTTCATGGGCGTGGCGGTGAAACGGCTAACATTCAGGCTGAACGCATTTTGTTGCGGGCAGCGAAACGTGCGGGCTTCCAAAATGTGGAGTTTCAGTTTGAGCCTGTCGCGGCGGGCCTAGAGTATGAAGCGACACTCAGCGAAGATAAAATCATTCTAGTAGTCGATATTGGCGGTGGTACAACGGACTGTTCGTTGATCCAAATGGGACCGTCTTGGCGCGGCAAAGCAGATAGGACCGCAAGCTTGTTAGCTCACAGTGGCCAGCGTGTCGGCGGGAATGATCTTGATATCGCGCTAGCATTTAAGCAGCTCATGTTCCCTTTTGGCATGGGAAGTAAAATGGAGTCAGGCATTGTGATGCCGACTACCCAATTCTGGAACCCGATAGCAATCAATAATGTAGAAGCGCAGAGTGACTTCTATTCGCGAGAGAACCTATCAGCGTTAAAGTTGCTTCAAAAGCAGGCACAAGAGCCAGAAAAACTTGCTCGTTTGCTAGAGGTGTATCATGAGTCTTTAGGCTACAACATTGTTCGCCGTGCCGAAGAGGCAAAAGTGGCACTTTCAGAACAAGCTTCTTACCGAACTGGCATCAACTTACTATCAGAAACGATTGAAGTTGATGTACAACGTGACGAAATGATCGAAGCGATCCAGTCGCCAAAGAATAAAATGACGGCGTTGGTGACAGAAGCGGTAGAGCAAGCTGGAGTTAAACCCGATGCTATCTTTATGACTGGAGGTTCGGCACGCTCGCCAATCTTGCGCGATGCGGTGCAAACCGTACTGCCAAGTATTCCGGTTGTCAGTGGAAACTATTTTGGCTCAGTAACTGCCGGCTTAGCTCGTTGGGCTGAGGTTTGTTTCAAGTAGAAAGAAAGCCGATTAACAGTGGGTCTTTGTTGCCAAACTTATGATTTCATTTAGGCTTGCCAAGTGATGGTTGGAGAACTTTGTCGAGAGGTTGAGTTTTAAGCGGGTAGGGAACCTTTTTAGGATCTTAAGTCTTTCAAGGTCATTCTGAATAGTGAGGGACGAGCGTGATTTAGAATCTCTTGCCCGAGCACGCTGTTATGATATGTGACCCCGTTTCGCCGAGCGTTATTCATCACCATTATTCTGAAGAGTCGAGTTAGGATCTACCGGAATAATGATTTTGACTAAGCTGAGATAAAAATGCCCGCTAAATCAGCGGGCACTTTTGTTTACGTCATTAATGGTGCATGTGTTTTTCCATGTGACCTTGTTTTTCAACCGCCATTTCTACTTCCACTTTACCCGCGTTTTTGAATGTTAACGTCATAGGGAAGCGGTCGCCTTCTTTAAGAGTTTGTGTTGGGTTAAAAATCATTAAATGGAAGCTGCCTGGCTTAAACAACACTGAGTCATTGGCTGGAACGCGCACTTCGTCAATCTTAATCATTTTCATCACACCATCTTCTTTCTTATGCGTGTGAATTTCGACATGCCCTGCGATTGGGCTTTCTGCTGCGATCAATGCATCTTCACTGTCACCGTGGTTGGTTAATTGAAAAAAACCACCGATAACAGGTGCGTTTGGTGGCGCTTCGCGGCTCCATGGATGGTCGATATGAATTTTTCCTGCTTCATAATCGTGCGCTAAACTCAGTGGGCTAGCGATGACAGCAATAAGCGCGATAGCGGCGGTTTTTAATGATTTAAGCATGTGTTTTTCCTTTTGAATTAATAGCTTCTCTGAATGGACAACAAACAGAGTCATCGTTATTTTTGAATAAAGTTGTCAATGATTAGATGCCTGTTAGGCAGGAAAAACACTCGGCGGAGAGTGCTTAGGCGCGATGTGTTTGTAAACGAGCTTATCGCATTTTGAAAAGTGATAAGTCGTCAGTGCATACTTTACTCGGCGCAGCCAATGGATGGTTGTCAGGTAAAGCCCAATCGCAACCAAAAGAAAGAATTGAACAGCTTGAAGAAGCGGGCATTCAAACTGAAAGCCGTCGTGTAAGTTAAGATCTTGGATGAGCTTAGAAGAAGATTGAGCGTTAGCCTCAATCAACGTATTGATATCCACCCATTTGAAACCATCTGCGGTACACAGTAAAACCTTTTCACTTTGGACTTTGTTGAGCCAAGTTGTGCTGTGAACTTGTGTAGGGTTAAGAGCGGCTGTGGACGCTAAATACAACTGAAACAACACCGCGATAATAACCGCAATAGCGTGCAAGCGATGGTGTTTGTGCTGTATTAGAGTGTTTTCCATACAATTGAGTGCTTATCTTCTTCGGCGCGGGATACTAACAAATTAACCAAACAATGTAATTATCAGTTTACTAAAAGGTGATGCAAGTGTGCATTATTTGTTTTGTTGCCTATTTTTAACGCTTTAATGTCTTGATTCGGCTGACATTCACAACCTCCAATTCAACTTGTCAGTCTTGCTTAGTCGCTTCTGAAGATACCGAATTAATCTCTCTTATATGTCACTGAAGCTTCGGTTAGTGGGTGTCGTGGTGGTGTTTTTACGTGCTAGATTTGGCTGATATCGATTCAAAATGCACACCGAATCTTCACTTGTTTTCCATTAACGGAATTATGACAGTAATTTAATAAAGGATACGGTATTCTGCGCTCCTTTGTACATGCCAGAAACGTCCGTCCTACTTAGTCGGAGGGGCGATTAATCTTAAGAAATTTCTCAAATGAAATACGAACAACAGATTGGATATCGATACCCTAAAGGTCGATTTGCCATGGTGAGTGTATATGCATTCACCGGTGCTGCGATTTTAGCATCGACTATTTTTTCTCTATTGCTGTTTTTGTCTATCGACGAAAACCCGATGATGCAAACCTTATTTGGTGGTTTAGCGATCATTTTTGAAGCAGGTAAATTTTACGCTTGGTATGAATACGGTGAGCGCCGAGCCCATCGCAACTACACAGGAGCAGCAACCGCTCTCGTGTTTTATTTAGTCTTAGCTGCGATTTCCATTGGCGGTAGTATTGGTGGGATTAATAGTGCAACCAATAGTGCACAAAGTCATATTTCGGTAGAGCAGGCGAAAGTGGAAGCGTTTAATCGTCAGATTGCGGCAATCGATAAGCAGATTGAGCTCAACAATATGGCAGCGCAGAAATACATCGAGATGGAACGTATCGCGACTGGTGTAACTCGCATCCAGGAGCAAAACAAAACCTTACGTGAAGAGCAGCAACGCTTGGCTATGGAGCGTGATAGTTTACCGCCGGTTACGCAAGGCTCAGTGATTGGTTTGATTGATAGCCTAGCCAACGCATTTGGTACCACCTCTCAGCAAGCTCAGCTTGGCTTGGTTGTATTTCTTTCGATTCTTTTGGACTTCTTTGCTGCATTTTTTGTTGGCTTGATTGGTGAAGAGCAACGGTTCCGATATTTCTATCGCAGAAATGAGGGCATGATATTGAAAACAGTTCGCGATATAGACCCAGCGCCTGCGGGTTATCTTCCTCATATAAAAGAGGAAGAAGAGCAAGAAATACCAGCTGCGCCGGAGCCAGAAGAACCAAAGGAACCGAAAACCTTGTTAGAGCAAGTTAGCGATGCACTTAAAACGCATCAAATTACGTGCACCAAAAAAGCCGTTGCTAAACAGTTTAGGCTGTCTGCGGAAGAGGTAGACAAGGTATTTGAAGAATTGGCAGAGCTCGGTTTAGTGGGAAAAAAAGCCAACCACCATTATCATTGGATAGGTGAAGCAGAAACCGCATAATTGGTTATCTATTAGAGTTCGGAAAGAGCGTCAATCGGCGCTCTTTTTTTTGGGAGGGGGGAGTTTCGCTATTAAAGTTAACTACAAGAAAGCGTATCAATCTTTATTGAGCTTTTTGGTTACGTCTTTCACCGTTTTCTTCTCTTTTTCCGGTGTCATTGCATCAACAGCTTTACCCGCCATCCCTTCATCTGGCAATTTGTCTTTTCCTGCATCAACTGCGGTATCTTTCAGTGCCTCTTTAGGCGTACAGCGACCCCCAACACCAACCACGGCTTTTGTCGCAGCGGCTTTAGCTGCCTTTTCTGCATCGCAGTCAGGATCCATAACGCTAGCTAAGCTCGTGGCTGAACCAAAAAACAAGATTAACAAAATGAGGTTGCGTTTTTTCATAGTCGTCACCAATGTTGTGAAACATAGGTAAAGTGTAACGGAGAGAAAAGGCTTTGGCTGAGAATTTGTTGGTTTGAGCTTGGGAAGCAAAGTAAGGTGAAAAGAAAAAGTGCCACCGAAGTGACACTTTTTCTTAAGCGTAGAAGGGATTAGTAGTCGTAAACGTCTAACTCCACTTCACGGGCAATATTTTGCTCGTTAATGATCACACCTTCGACTTCGACACGAGCACCATTTAGGTTAAGTTCTTCAATGCCCTGGAAGCGTGTTTGTGCATCAATCACAACGGTGGTGTTACTTAGTACTTGATCAGCATCATTCTCACAATGCTCAATTTCAAACACTCTTGAATCAGCATCGTAGTTTGATACATAGCCTTCACATTCAAACTCTTTACCCCGCCATTGGTTGTCATTGTCAAACTCCGACCGCTCAAATTCGATGACGGTAGCGATGCGTTTGCCATTTTTCATGACAGACGTTACTTCCACTTCTTGGCCTTGTTTTAGGTTCGCTTTGCTGCCGTCTTCAAATCGTGTTGCGTTATCGATGAAGAATGCACCTCGGTAGTTTAGTGAGAACTCACTGTAGTCATTTTCAACCCAAGTGACGATGCCTTCCACATCGCTGTCATTGCTTATGACGTCGTAGCCTTCAACTTCTACCTCATTTGCCATGAAGATGCCGTTTTGCATTTCACCTTCTACTTCCACCCATTGGCCGATGCTAAGTTGGCTAATGTTGTCGTAAGATACGGTTATATTTGTACCAAGCTCAAACGTGCCAGCATTTTCATCGGTACTAGTAATGCGACCTTCCAGTTCGTAGTAGCTTCCAAGGGCTGGGTAATCGTTATCTACGTCGAGCTCGACCACAGACAACACTCGATAACCCGCATCAGCAGTTGGCAATGATGACACCATCACCCAGTCGTTGATCTCTATATCATCACTTAAACCGTCAAACTGCAGATCTACGCCGTTTACCGTAAATGTTTTCTTCACATGATCAATCGCTGTGACACGTCCTGTAATGGTTGGTTCAAGTGTGACTCGGACGCCATTGTCCGAAGCTTGCTGAATATCTGACCCCACGCGAACCACCATTTTTGGTTTTACATCGGTCAATTGCACTTGTGTGTCGTCATAAACCACCTCAGACACACGATACGTATGTCCATTGACGGTTAACGTGCTTTCTTCAGCGTTGACCGCTTCAACAGAGCCAATCGCTACACTTGGTTTCACTACTGGTTGAGTTGGCGTGCTATCGCTATTGCTGCCACCACCTGAACCACCACAACCAGACAATGCCAAACCTACTACAGAAATAAGAGCGAGTTTTTTCATTGTATTAACCTCAATTTACGAGCGAGTTTAGGAAATTGCCTGTATCTTATTGGGCATATCGTGAAGAGATCGTGAAGAAATGTGATTTTATGAAAATTTTAATTGTAGATGACAACCATAACGTCTCGGAGACGATTGCAGACTATCTTGAGCTAGAAGGCATGATTATCGATTGTGCGTTTCATGGAGAGGCTGCGATTAAGTTAATCGAGGAAAATCATTACGATGTAATCATCATGGATATCATGATGCCGAAGCTCGATGGCATCAGTACGGTACAGAAGCTTCGACAAGATAAGTTATGTGGAACGCCAATTCTCTTCCTAACGGCAAAAGATACGCTAGATGACAAAATCGCGGCTTTTAAAGCGGGGGGAGATGATTATTTAATGAAGCCATTTGCGATGGAAGAGCTCAGTTTGCGTGTTCATGCTTTGGCTAATCGTGGTCCAAGACAAGATGTCGGAACGCTCAAATTTGCAGATATTTGTTTAGATGCGCGTACAGGAAAAGTAACGAGAAAAGACAAAGAAATTAAGCTGAGTCGAATTCAAACTAAAATTTTAAAATTGCTCCTCCAACGTGCTCCAGCAGCGGTCTCGCGCGCAGAAGTGATCGATAGTGTGTGGGGAGACGAACCACCTGGAAGTGATGCACTTCGTAGCCATATTTACGGTTTAAGAACCGCGCTAGACAAAGGTTTTGAAGAATCACGATTAGAGACTATTCATGGACAAGGTTACCGACTTAAAGCATAACGAATATCCAAGCATTTATCGCAAGATCCGTTGGGGTTTTGGGGGCATGACTTTTGTGATGTTTACTCTTTTTTGGTCGCTGATTTATGTGGCAGAAAACAAACTGGAAGTGCTGAGTTTACATCACTGGCTAGATACTGAAGCTGCGCTTTATAGTGAGAATTTCGAGAAACAGGGCTGGGATGCGCCATTGCCAAACGTATTGGAATTCAACTCATATTGGAGTGAAGCACCGACACCCGATTGGTTGCTCTCTTTTACTTCACCTGGTTTTTACGAATATCTGCTTGGTGAAGAAGACAAACACTTTGTCGTATTGAAACACCCCTCAGGGAAGGGGCTTATGTACATTGTATTTCAAGATGATTCCGATGATTACCTCGACGAATACGAAAGCTCGCTGCATCAGTTTACGCTACTGCTCGGTGGCTTATTTTCATTTGTTATGGTCGGGTATGGCATTTATATGGTGCGAATATTGTCTCGACCACTAGCGCAAATCGAAGAAAAAATTAGCCAAATGTCACCGGATCAACCCGCTTTCCAAGTTGAAACTAAGTTCAGCGAAACACGCCAGATAGAGCAAACTTTGCTGGATAATAAAAACGATATCGCGGGCTATTTCAAACGAGAACAAGAATTTAGCCGTTTTGCATCGCATGAGTTGAGAACGCCAATCATGGTGATTAAAGGCTCAACAGACATTCTGACGCGTATTCCTGATCAACCTCGAGTTGCGCAAAAAGCCATCACGAGGATGCAGTCAGCTTGTGACGAGATGCGTGTACTGACGGAAGCGTTTCTCTTACTTGGTAAAGAGAAAATAGAGCCTCAGCATTACGGAGAGCATCAGCTTCTCACTTGTTTACAAAAACAGTTGGAAGAGCTAGCTCCTTTATTTGCCAAGCAAGATTCGAATTACGCTTTGCACGAACAACATAGTGGTGTAGTGAAGGCACCAGAGAGTTTTGTGGCCATTGTTATCAACAATCTGATTAAAAACGCCTTTAGCTATAGTGTGGGAGATATTGAAATTGAGTTGAAAGGTCATGCGCTTAAGATCCTAAATCGTCACGATGGCAACGAGACGTACAACGCTGGTTATGGTTGTGGGCTTGTTATCGTACAACGAATATGTGAACGGATGGGATGGGCGTTAGTACTGGACGATGATGGTGTTCGATTTAGTGCAAAAGTGGAGTTCTGCTCTTAGCTTTGCGCGTATTGATTCAAGTGAGAATTAACGCTCTGGATTTTTCTTGTCGTACGCATCTAACCCGCAGTCAAACAAGAAAAAACTGGAATTTGAATTAGACTGAAGTTAGTGAAGCGGAAACTCGAGGAACCGTTATGCTCTCTTATCAGGTCAGCCGAAGTATTGAAATTAATAAGAATCAAAGTGAAATTATTGGCTATCTCAAGAACTTCAATAACTGGCCCAGCTGGTCACCATGGATCATTCTTGAATCAAGCTGCGAGCTGACATTCAGTGATAATCAGGGCCACGTTGGAGCTGGTTATCAATGGAATGGTCAGCGTATTGGGACTGGCGCGATTGTACTGGAAAGTACTCAAGAGCATCGATTAGATATGGAGCTACATTTCTTTCACCCAATCAAGAGCCATGGAAAGGTGACTCTAATCGTGACGCCGTCACAAAATGGCTGTTTAGTCGAATGGCAAATGCAATCTCGCGTCCCTTGGTATCTGTTCTTTCTGAAAAGTATGTTTAAGTCGATGATAGAGATGGATTATCAACGTGGGTTACGCATGCTTAAAAGTAAGCTTGAAACCGGAAGAGTACATTCAGACTTAGTCGAAATTGGTAACCGAACGTTGCCTCAAATTCATTACATTGGGATCAAGGGTGTGGCTAGCTTGCAGGAATTAGGTTCGGTAATTGAGAAGCATGTTCAGCAACTAGAACAGTTAATTAGTGACGAAACCCTATCCGTGAATGGTGAATTGTTTTGTTATTACGAGTCGATGGATATGCAGAAAGGTGCATTCGAGTTTATCACTTGCTTTCCTCTTCATAACTCAGTACCAGCGCCTCAAGGGGCGGTTACCGGTACCATTCCTGAGAGTGAAACATTTGTCGTTGAACACCGAGGTGAATATCAGTTTTTGGGAAATGCATGGGCGTTAGCGATGAACTTGGTTCGTCAGAGTGGTATGAAAGTCAAAACTAGTCCTTTAGGAATCGAACGCTATCTGAATAGCCCGAAGGAAACCACGGAAGAAGAGCTAAGAACGGAAATTATTTTGTTTAAGAAATGACAGGCGCAGGCGAGTAGGGTGTTTAGGTATCATACTGGTTATGCGAAATGTTACTAAAGAATAATAGCGTACCTGTTCCTATCCATAAAAATGCCTCAGCAATCGCTGAGGCATGGTTTTACAGGCCAACTTCTCTTGTTAGAGAATTATTGTGCACGGTATTTACCGCTGTTTAGTTCAATTTTAGACGCTTTTACCCGGCTGTCTGCGTTTAGGTAGTCGCTAATACTTAGCAGATCTTGATCTTGAGATGCTTTTAACACCGCTGATTCCCCCTCTGCGAAGATAACTTCTAATTTTAACTCTTTGGCGACTGCTTTCGCTTCGTTAGGATTGTTTACGGTGATATAAACCAGTCCAGTGGCTTTGGATACGTTACTAAACGCATTCTTAAACACCTCATCACCCGCTTGAAGTTTTACGTCTTCAGATAGGGTTCTAACAGTGCCAGTTTGCAATTTTCGATAATCTTGGCCATTAATCTCAACCGCTTCTGATGGCACAAACAGTTCTGGTGCAGGTTGTTGAGAGAGCTGTTGCTCAGCGTATACACTCGACGTCATGATAACGAGAGCCAGCATAGAAAATGATTTGTATTTCATGTTATTGACTCCTTTAGTGTCCAAATATGCGCATCGACCAGTTCTTAATAACACCGGGCTGAGCGTTGTTTGCCATCGGAACGTCATAGATGGTGGAAGAGTTGAAATATGCAATGTAAGAATAGACTTCATCGCCGTTCGTATCTATTGCTCGCAACGTCCATTCGCCTTTTGCATCTTCGCCATAAAATTGGTTAGACAACATTAATTGATCTTTGTAGCCTGTAATCGTTGGATCAAGAGATTGACCAACAAGACCATTGCGCGGTGTTTGCAAAACGGAACGAGTCCCTGATGGCGAAATGAGCTCGATAGCTAAGTCGGGCAGACGAGCGTGGTCCAATGTCAATGTCACTTGAACGGATTCTACTGTCAGCTCATTGGCAATGGCGATACTTGAAGAGCCACCAACTAGACTTGCATCGGGTACACTTACTTCTGTAGCGTTATGAACCCATGGCGTAATGCTTTGAGCTGGTAAAACACGATTCGTCATGCGAGCACGTTGCATCGCTTCATCTAAATCTACAGCGCCGAAGCCATAAAAAGTATGGAAATCTACGCCTGCTGCGTTTTTCTGCCAAGGGGCAATGGCCTCGTAGCTAACCTGTTCACCATTATGGTTAGTAAATTCAAGCTGTACGCCTGGATGCGCTTTATCCGTTACTTTTGCTGTCTCCGCTAGTAAAGCACGTACATCACGAGCAGAAAGTGCGTGGTTGGTTGACATGATTGCCGCGATGGCACCCGATGTGTTCGGCGCAGCCGATGAGGTTCCGTTCATCGTACTGGTATAGTTACAGTTCGGATCGAGCTCCGTTCCGCCGTGTAACCCATTAATGCCAAGGCCATCACTGGTATTTTGCCCTTCTTCACAACCCATTAAATCAGTGGTGACCATAGCAGGGAAGTCTTGCCCATATTCACCTGCTGGTGCTGCAACCCACACGTTCGAACCCACAGATGAGTAACTCGCTCGCGTACCATCCGCTCGTAGTGCACTAGTG
The DNA here is from genome assembly GCF_033337395.1 of Vibrio sp. YT-19(2023). Classification (NCBI taxonomy): domain Bacteria; kingdom Pseudomonadati; phylum Pseudomonadota; class Gammaproteobacteria; order Vibrionales; family Vibrionaceae; genus Vibrio; species Vibrio sp. YT-19(2023). Next base: position 60,309 of record NZ_JAWOQN010000017.1, read on the forward strand.
ACTAAATTGAAGTAATTGGCGTTATCATAAGACTGAGCAGAGTTGTGCATCGGTAAGCCTTGATTGTCTCCACCAGCAAAGAAGTTACTTGGCAATACGAAGAATCGCCCTGCATTGAAATAGCGGTAACCATTACCTGCTGACTTTACAAATACAGCACCTCGACCCCAGGCGTTACTCTCGCTGACGTTTTTCATCACGTCCATTTCAAGTCTTAGTTGAGGGTCGCTTTCATCAAAAGTAATCGGGTTTATAGGGCTGAAACCGTAACTTTGGTTAAATACGCGAACATCGCGTGTTGCTGGGTCCATGCCATGGGAGATTAACCAGCCTTCTAATGTCTGGTTGGCTAACCAGTTAAAACCGATGAGGGAAGAGTGATAAGCGACACCGCGTCCGCCTTCACCGTTGTTGCCGACGGCGCTAATCAAACCGGCTACAGCAGTGCCATGACCATTAGTATCAACCGGATAACTTGGTGGGAATGAAGAGTCTTCGACGAAGTTTCTGCTACCTGTAACTATATTACCTGCAAGGTCGGGGTGATCGATCTGCACTCCAGAATCAATAACGGCAACTTTCACACCAACACCTGCAATCCCCATTGCCTGAGTGAGCTTAGTGTTTAAGTCGTTCCCAGCAACAGCAGGATTAGCCGCAAACGCAGTTTGCCCCGTGTTGTCTAAGTGCCATTGTTCAGAATAGAGTGGATCAAACGCCGAGACGGCAGGTGCAATGCCTACTGCCAACATAGCAGCAAATAGGCGATTAATGCGTATTTCCATTTTTGACCTCATGTCTTTGTTTGGAATTTTTTAGTTCCTGTTTCATATTCCGCTAACAGGAACAAACAAAGCTAACGACAAAGAATAAGGACGAAAACCATTTACAACTTGTTTACATTAAAAGTTCGATGGATAACATAAGTCTTTGTTAATTTACTGAAACCATGAGGTTTTTATATGTCGCATCGAACATGCATGAAAAGTGAAAAGCAGAAAATACGAGTGTACCGTCTGCTTCAAGAGGGGGGGTTATTTAGTTGAAGCGGGTTGAATAGTTGCCATTGGCTTTTTAGGTTCGGCTTTTTCCTTAGGCAGCACGTTATCAATCCACTTTTTAATGTACAACTTATCGAATTCTTTATCACACCACTTTTTGTTTAATCCACGTCGATTGAACTCAGCACCAATCGCCACTTTGGTTTGGTTAGTTGCACGGTTGTAGTAGAGAGTTTCACATAGTTGAGTGTTACTCATTTGCTGGGCATATACATTGACACTGCTGCTGCGCATTCCCAGTTGAGACGCTTGCTGATTACTACACGCCATAAGAAATAGAGGCGCAAAAGTAATAATGATTAGATTTTTTTTCATGTGTGCTTTTTTATGATGTAGGATGAATGATGAACTGGTTTCTGCCAGCTTGCTTCGCATCATACAAAGCTTGGTCTGCCAAGAAAAACCACTTATCCCATTCTTGTTTAATTGTTTGTGCCGACAGTTTGTCCACTGCTCCAAGGGAAATTGTCGCGCTTAATGGTTTAGAGTCAACCACCAATGGTGTGTTTGCAACAGTATATCTCAATCGCTCCAAAAACTTAGCGCAATCTTCAACTCGCTGTACTTCGAATAATAGGACAAACTCTTCTCCACCCCAACGAATGAGTAGGTCACCAGAGCGGGTGGATTCATTAAATAGCGTGGCAATATGAGTCAGCATTTTATCGCCAATATCGTGTCCATATTGATCATTAAAGGTTTTAAAATGATCGACATCTAAAACGGCTAAGGCAAATGTTCTATCTGGGCTTCTACGAGCCATTTTGTCCAACCAAATGTGAAGATAGCGACGGTTATGCAGTTGAGTTAATGGATCGGTAGTATTTTCTTGAGTGAGTGCTTTATTAATACGTCTAACGCGCAGTACGTAACGAAAACCAACGACTCCAATTGCCGCAATAGCGATAAAGTAGAACATTTCTCGATAGCGCTGTGAACGCAGTTCAGAGGCTTGTAGCGCATTTTTTGTTTCTAGCAATTTGAGTTCTTTCTGGGCTAACTTAGCTTCGAGGTCAAACTTAATGTTAATCATCTCTTCACCATGAATATGATGAGAAAACTCAGCCTCTAGCTCTCTTAATTGGGTTAAATAATGAAAAGCCGCTTCATAGTCATTAAGAATTTGATGAGCGTTTACCAGTACCGAAAGCATATCAATACGCTGACGCAGCTCTAATTCACTGGTTGATTTGGTTTGTTCTAGAACGTTAAGCGCTGTTGTAATAGCTTTATCGTATTGTTTGCTTGCGAGGTAAGCCTCTGCAAATGCCTCGTAACAAGACGTTTTTAGCATTTCTAGATTTTTTGGAATGGGCAGGTCTACGCAACGTTGTGCGACCATTAATGCATCATCAATTTTTCCTATCGAGCTCAACATTTGTGAAAAGCTGGATAAAGAGTGGTGCTTGACTGTGTCCGACCCCGTTTGCATTGAAAGTCGAATGGCTTCATTGAAATAATATTCCGCTTTTTTGTTATCTCCGAGGCTTGAGTGAACGATGCTAAGGTTTGCGTAGATAACCCCCATAAAAAAGCTATTATCGTATTGATATTCGCTCTCTAGGTAAGTGTCGAGAGCTTGCGTTAGGTAACTGTTGGCCCGAGCCCAATCTGATGCGTCGATGTAGACCGTCCCAATGTTGTTCAGTGTCATCGCGACTTGTATTTCAAATACTGTTTTTTCTAATAACTCATAGGCATTGCGATAATATTTTAGGCCACTGCGTAGTTGATTTCGAGATACTTCTAGATTGCCTAACCAGCGGTAAGCACGGCCTTCTAATGCTAGATAACCAAGATCACGGGCTGTAGAAACAACGTCATGGAGTAACAATTCTGCGTTCCAGTTATCGTCTTGCTCAATCATTGTTACAGCCTTATTGAGCTGTGCTTCAGCGACGACCCATTCCAAATGGTGCTTTTTACCGAATTCGATTAAATCGGGCATATCTTTCGGTAATGGAACACCTTCGTAACGCTTAAGGTACTTTCGTGCAAAGTAATACAGAGCAAGAGACTCCGCTGATGCATTCTGTGGCGCATTTAACTCATCTTTTTGAATTGATCGCGGCTTACCCATCGAGCGAAAGTAGAGTTTTAACATGGGCTTGCTTTCTGCTGAAATGTGTTTTTCCAGATAAGCTTGCTTTTCGGTACTCGCCAGTAAGTTGGTCGTATGCAAGAAAAGTCCAAGTGCAGTACAAAGTGCGCAAGCCAGTTTTTTAATTGAGAAGTGCATGAGCGTATTAATAAAATGTGATCTCTTAACCGAATACCAGTTAAGTCTACCATTTCTTGTTGGTTAAGTGCGGATGGATTCCCAGTGGCAAAGTGTTTTGGGAGTGAGATACGAGAAGGATCTCTATAATATTATGATTTATAAAAACAAAATCTATTGAAAACTTATGTAATGATTGGAAGATGGCATAGGTAGGGTAACGATGGAAGGTAAGTGAGCATATTCGGTGGACTCAATCTAATGATTTAAGCCGCGGATTCATCGCTCGAAATCAGGGTGAAGTGTAAAAAATTACGTTTCTGTCATAAATATTTAATGTTTGTATGGGTTGTTAAAAAACTGGATATTAGACATAGTGTTATTAAGCTAATAAAAAATGGCTTTTATAATAAATAGGAGATTAACTATGCATAATGAAATGATTCAACCTTCGCACTTCGGCATTATCGGCCGTACCTGCATCGCTTCAGTACTTATGATTGCGGGTGTTTTCGCTCTTATTTAAGAGTCAAGGGTAACGATGATTACCTTTTAAAGAGTAAGAAAATTCAGGGAATCACCTTAACCTTGTGTAAGGTATTCCCCTGAAAATCCAAGCTAGTCTTTAGTTATTAGCTGAAGAAGCTAAAAATCAATGCACTTACCGCCACAATGCCTGCTGCTAGAACAAAGTAAGTAGAGACATTTCCTCGATATTGTTTCATCGCCTCGATTTTATACACCGCTAACATTGGCATAATAAATAAGATCATTGCAATAACAGGCCCTGACAATGCTTCCATCATACCAAGAATACTTGGGTTCATGATCGCCGCCGCCCAGATTGAGAAGAACAGTGCTGCCACGCTGATACGATCAACACGCTTCTCAGATAGGTTAAAATGCTTGGTAATTAAACCATTTAAGCTTTCACGCGCACCTAAAAAATGTCCAAGGAAAGATGAAGTGATAGCAACAAACGCTACTAAAGGACCAAGTGTTGCAATAAATGGATTATCGGTTGCGTTCGCTAAGTAAGACAATACGGATACGTTTTGTTCTTTTGCTTGAGCCAATTGTTCAGGTGACAGTGTTAGCACACAGGAAAATACAAAAATAAGAACAAAGGCAATCAGCATGATGCTAGTGCGACGAAGAATAACTTCGGATTTGGCATCTGCCTGCTTACCGTAATGGCGACGTTGTACATTTGCAAAGCTTGAAATTGCAGCTGCGTGACTAAACGAGAAAATCACTACAGGAACTGCTAACCACATAGTGCTAGCAAAAGCTGACGCTTCTGGCACATCCATGACAGGCATGGTCCAGTTCGGTATTAAGTAAAATGATAGAAAGGCAAGAATGGCAACAAGTGGGAACACCATAATGGCAAAGGCCCGTAGCATTACTTTTTCACCCGCCATCATAATAGCAATTAGTGCAAACACTAGTACGCCAGAAAGCAAAGGTCTAGGTAAAGAAGCCATATCAGCCTGATTTACCATGAAGCTATCTACTGTGTTTGTTATTCCAACACCATATATCAACAGGATCGGGAAGATCGAAAGAAAATACAGCAGTGAAATTGAACGGCCTGCTTTTGCGCCGAAGTGCTCTTCCACTACATCAGTGAAGTCTGCGTTTTTGATCTTAGAAGATAGTACAAAACGAGCTAAGCCACGGTGCGCAAGATAGGTCATTGGAAAAGCAAGTACTGCCATCGCGACTAAAGGCCAAAAACCACCAATCCCAAGGTTAATTGGCAGAAACAGGATGCCTGCGCCAACGGCCGTTCCAAATAGGCTAAGAACCCAATGTGTATCATGTTTTGACCAAGCTGTGGTTGTGTTTATTTCACTAGGATTTAAGGCATTTCGAGATTCTTTCACTTTAAAACTCGCTTTTATAAAAATAATAATGCTGAAAATGGTAAAGGTTTTAGTGTTTATTATCACATGCGAAGCTTGGTGAATAATGCTGTGGACTTGGGGTGGTTGTAAATTATCCAACTATGAATTTTTCAATAAACCAGAATAAAGTTCTTAATTTTAATGCATTTAATGGTTGTATGTATTGAAATTTTCATCTTGTGTGGTTTTTGATTTTGCGGTTAAAACTTAATCACGGATGTATGTTCTAAGTGAGTTAGGCCTAATTTTCAGGAAGAATATTACATTTCTTAAGCACTTAATTGAGATGTTTGTGTCCCGTCATTTAGATGAGATTTAGGTATACTGCTGCCATTCATGTTAAAGAAGGAGTCATTGAATGGACATCTTGTCTGCGCAAAAAGAGGACTTATTTGCCATATATAAGCTCGAAAATACTTTATTTGGAGAACACGCCTATCCTCAATTTTTCTTTCGGCAAGCTTTTGATTGTTGGGGAGAGAGCTTACTGGTAGCAAAAGAGGGAGAGCAGGTCGCAGGGTATATATTGCTAACGACTAGCACAAATGCACATCAATATTGGATCATGTCATTGGCCGTCGATATTCAACATAGAGGTAAAGGTATTGCGCGTTCCCTCCTAGAAAACGTTATTGCGTCGTTGACGTTAGGCTCAAGCGTGAAATTGACTGTCGATCCTAAGAACCAACCTGCATTGTCTTTATACCTCTCCCTTGGCTTTAAAACGTTAGAAGAAGAAGCGCATTATTTTGGTGACGAAGAATCCAGGTTAGTTATGGAATTAGTAAAGTAATACTGCACGATAATGACCGAAATTTGCACACAATCAGTGCGTAGCATTACGTTGCTATAATTCGTTTTAAGCTAACCATTTGTATAGTAAGGGTTTTTAATCTTGGCACCTCACTTGCTTTACATAAACGTTCATCGATAACTCGATGCGCCGCTCTTAATAGCAGGCGAGAGCGGTATAGGGTATTACTTTTTGAAAATGTACTAACAGCGTTAAAGGCATTGCTGCCTCTCTCGATTCGGGAGAGGCTTTTTTTTGCTAGTAAGTTGGGCTGAATCACACTGGAGGTGTTATGTCGCAAGGATGCAAAAAAACCACTTGTCCCTATTGTGGTGTTGGATGTGGTGTCGAGGTCAATGCGAAAGGAATCGTTGGGGATGCGTGTCATCCTGCAAATGCGGGCTCACTGTGCGTAAAGGGCGTCGCGTTGGCAGAGAGCTTGAATATGCCTTCGCGCTTGCTGTATCCAAAGCTTATCAGCAAGCAGCGACCTCAAGGGCAAGAAGTACAATGGCAACAAGCCACAGATCTAATTGCAGAAAAGATTCATCAAGCGAAAGCGGAGTTTGGACATGATTCCGTCGCGATGTACGTGTCAGGGCAGTTGTTGACGGAAGACTATTACGTCGCCAACAAACTCATGAAAGGCTATGTTGGCAGCGCGAACATCGATACGAACTCCCGTTTGTGCATGTCTTCGGCGGTTGCGGCTCATGTACGAGCATTTGGCGAAGATGTCGTTCCCGTAAATTACGACGATATTGATAAGACTGAGCTATTGATAATTTGCGGTGCGAATACCGCTTGGACACACCCTGTTTTATTTCGACGTATTCAACAAGCGAGAGAGAACAATCCTAATCTCAAACTGGTGGTTATTGACCCTCGTGAAACGGTCACCGCGCAGCAAGCGGATTTGCATCTACCGATTAAAAACGATGGGGATGTGTCACTTTTTAATGGGCTGCTCAAGTTTCTTATCGAGCAGCAATGTATTGATTCTGAATATATAAATTCCTATACCGACGGGTTTGATGCACTTACAGAAGAGGTTTCTGACTTGCGTTACGATGTCACTAATTTGACGTCTTCCATTGGCATTTCAAAAGAAAAACTCACGACATTCTTCCAATGGTTTGCGCAAAGCCCAACCGCAATCACGCTGTTTTGCCAAGGGGTTAACCAAGCCGAAAATGGTGTTGATAAAGGCAATGCCATTATTAATGCACATTTGGCGACGGGTAAAATTGCTAAGTCAGGTAGCGGGCCATTTTCTATTACAGGTCAGCCGAATGCGATGGGTGGACGAGAAGTGGGTGGTTTGGCAAATCAATTAGCGGCTCATCGTGCTTTTGACGCAGAGTCTATCAAGCAAGTGCAGGCGTTCTGGGATTCACCAGAGATTGCCACTCAGCCCGGTTTAAAAGCCGTTGAACTGTTTGAGGCGGTAGAACGTGGTGAGATTAAAGTTCTGTGGATCATGGCAACCAATCCCGTTGTCTCTTTGCCAGATAACCAATTGATAAAACGTGCACTAGAGATCTGTCCGTTTGTGATTGTTTCCGATATCACAGCGGATTCGGATGTAGCGCATTACGCGGATCTGTTGCTGCCCGCCGCTGGTTGGGGTGAGAAGCAAGGCATGGTCACCAACTCTGAGCGTCGACTTTCAAGGCAGCGCCAGTTTCAAATGCCTCCGGGTGAAGCAAAATCAGATTGGTGGGCGATAAGCCAAGTCGGACAAGCTCTGTGTGCATTGGAAAAGACACAAAATGGCTTTGCGTTTACTTCTGAGCGGGCGGTATTCAGGGAATATGCGGCGATGACAGGCATGAATGCCAATTCGCCATTGAAGCTCGACCTGTCTCAATACGCCAACTTAACCGAGCAAGAATACGAAGAGTGGGTGCCGACACAATGGGGAGGAGAGCGCCCTTTTGCTGATGGCATCTATTCGCACCCAGATGGTAAAGCGCGTTTTGTCGTGACCAGTGAATCTCCAACGCGTTTAGAAAGAACAAAAGGCTGGTGGCTCAATACGGGTAGGCAACGCGACCAATGGCATACCATGACGCGCACAGGGCATATCGCACACCTTGCCGCCTCTGAGTTAGAACCAACCGTGTACATGAACACACTCTCTGCTACTCAAAATCGCTTAAAAGCAGGACAACTCACCAAGCTGTTTCAGCCTACTTCAAACACCGGTATTTATGCCAAAGTTGCCATTGATGAAGGTTTGGGTTTTCAGGAGCTGTTTATGTCAATGCACTGGGCGGGTCGATATGGCGGTGAAAGCAGTGTTAATGCGATAGTAAACAGCGCAAAAGACCCTATTTCCGGGCAACCTGCGTTTAAGTCATCTTATGTTGAAGTGGAAGATGCGGCGGTAAAAACCTACGGTATGTTCATCGGTACACAGTTTGATTCCGGCAAGTTTCTCTACAGCGCATTTCAAGCAGAAAGTAATTTGGGCATCTGGCGCTTTGCACACGATAAGCGGCCAAAGAAGCAGAGTTTTTGTCGAACGGAAAAGAGCCGCAGGATTACGATAGATATTGCCCAAGGTTGGCTAGCGGTGGATTACGACCTTGTTGGAGACGTTCGTATCATTCGTTCTGTTTTAGTGGTGTCTAGTGAACCGATTCAAACCGACTACACCAACTTTACTGGCTTGATTGGCAAGCCAATGGAGCTATCGCAACTGCTTACCATTACTCAATCGCAAAGCAGTGCCAAACTGGTTTGTAGTTGTTTCCGTGTTACTGATAAACAAATACATGACGCGATGGAGAAGCAAGACTGCACTTCACTGACTCAACTTCAAAACAAACTCAAATGCGGCACTAACTGTGGTTCGTGCGTTTCTCAAATCAAACAAATGGTCGACAGCCATCAGCATCAAAAGGGCAAACAGCAAGCGAACCAGCAAAGTCTGGCGATTCAAATAAAGTAAGTCATAAAGAGGATAAGCACATGGAAGCGCCTTATCAAAAGTCTTGGTTTAAGAAAGGACAAGCGAGTCAGAAACAAGAACGCTCGTCTCGCTTTTCTAAGCATGACCAAGCAAGCAAACTGAACCAACTTTTAGAAGACCATTCAGTAGACCTAGACGCGAACCACAAAGGTTTTGTCTCGATTGTCGGAGCAGGGCCGCACGATCCAGACTTGTTAACCGTAAAGGCTGTGAAAGCGATTATGTCGGCAGAGATTCTGCTGTACGACCGTTTGGTTAACAAAGATATTTTGGAGTTGGCTCCGCCACAAGCCGATTGGATCTACGTGGGCAAACGATGCGGACAACCTAGTATTGGTCAGGAAGAAATTTGTGACTTGATGGTATCGCTCGCTCAACAAGGAAAGCGAGTTGTGCGCTTAAAAGGGGGAGATCCTTTCGTATTTGGCCGTGGAGGCGAAGAAGCATTAGTGCTCGTCAAACACTCAATCGCGTACGAAGTCATTCCCGGCATTACTGCTGCGATTGGATGTTCAGCAAACAGCTTGATTCCGCTGACTCATCGTGGCGTTGCTCGCAGCGTTACCTTTGTTACGGGGCAAGTGGTAACAGGTGCATTTGAAGCGTGGAGCCAACTGATGCAAAGCGGACAAACGTTAGTCTTCTATATGGGGTTAGAAAAGTCATCGCAAATACAAACGGGTTTGATAGGCTCTGGTTTGAGAGAAGATTTCCCTGTCGCGATCATTACTCATGGTTGCAGCCCTCAACAACAAGTTCATGTTACCCAACTCAATCAGCTCAATGATTTATCAATTACACTTAAAGGCGTGAGCCCAGCATTGATTGTGATGGGAGAAGTTGTCAAACTGCGCGAACAACTAATAGAAACCGTACAGTCAGTGACGGAATACGAGGGAATATGAGCAGCATTTTGGAATGTATTAGAACAGTCGGTCGTGGCGAACGTGGTAGAAAACCACTGAACTTTGACCAAGCATTTCGAGTTATGGATGAATACCTAAACGGTGAGTGCGACGACGATCAGATGGCAATGCTATTGATGCTGATCCGTGTACAGAACGAAACTCAACAAGAAATCGCTGGCTTTGTAAAAGCATTCCAATCCCGCATGCCAGCTATTGGTGCAGACATTGACTGGCCATGTTATGCAGGCAAACGTGAAGCGGCAGGGCAGCCTTGGCACCTGTTGGCAGCGAAGATCCTCGCCGATAATGGTCATAAAGTGCTGATGCACGGCTATCACGACCGCCAATCTGGTCGTTTGCATGCCGAAGATTACCTCGACAAGTTTGCTATCAAGAAAGCGGAATCAGCAGAAGACGCAAAGCGTGTGTTAGAAACACAAAACATTGTGTATCTACCGCTGAGTTCGTTTGCTCCTCAAGCAGAAACCATGATCGGTTGGAAGAATCGTTATGGGCTTAGAACGCCGATTAATACCGTGGTTCGAGCATTGAATCCGGGGCAGGCGACGGTTGGTATTCGTGGTAGCTTTCATCCCGGGTTCCAACAACTTCATGCTGAAGTCGAATTCGAGATTGGCAAAACCGCTCATGCCGTTGTGTCATTCAAAGGACAATCGGGTGAGTCAGAATACAACCCGAAAGTAAGCCAAACAGTATGGTTAAGCCAAACAAGCGGCGTGACATCGCATTACTGGACGGAACAAATGCTGTCTGAGGTGCCAATGCCTGCAAACTGCCCGTTTGGAACGTCAGAAGACGACATGAACCAAATGGCAAATACGGTTCTTGCCACCATGACAGTGGTGCTATTTGCACAAATGCATGACAGGGAAAAAGCATTCGAACGAGCTTTCTCTTACTGGCAAGCCTATTGCGGCCAGCAATAAGATACTATTGTCAATTAATGTAAAACCAACGACGCAAAGTTGTTGAATCTGAATCCATTATCTATTGTTTGAAGAAGGTAAAAGATCCTAGCTCGCCAATGATGTGTTTCACCACCTTGCTCCGTATCAGAGTGGTGAAACCGCAGTTTTAGCCTCAATCGCGTTCGTTTCTCGCTGCGCTTTTGAGAATGAGAAATTCCCATATGGTAAGACACAGAGGACATGGATAATGGTTCTAAAGCATACCACTCCTAGTGAAAAGGCTTCTCACCCAATCCCGCAAGAAGCCTTCGATTGGTACGACGAATACGCCCACGGAAAAATCACGCGCCGTGAGTTTCTTAACAGGCTGGGTGGCCTTGCGGTGCTTGGCTTTAGCATGACAGCACTGGTCGATGCGTTAACCCCGAATTACGCACTCGCAGAACAAGTTTCATTTAACGATCCTGACATCAAAGCAACTTACGAAACCTTTCCATCTCCAAATGGGCATGGAGAAGGGCGTGGTTATTCGGTGATGCCACAGAAGAAGACCTTAAAATCGCCGGCCGTGTTGGTGATTCATGAAAATCGAGGTCTGAACCCTTATATCAAAGATGTCGCAAGACGACTTGCAAAAGACGGCTTTATTGCTTTCGCTCCAGACGCGCTTTATCCACTCGGCGGCTATCCGGGGAACGACGATGAAGGTCGCGCGATGCAGAAAGAGATGGACAGAGACAAGATCGAACAAGACTTTATTGCAGCCGCTAACTTCCTCAAACAATACGAGGGTGGCAACGGTAAATTGGGCGCGGTTGGATTCTGCTTCGGTGGATACATTGTCAACATGCTTGCAGCGGTAATGCCTGAAGAGCTCGATGCAGGTGTGCCTTTCTATGGAACACCCGCGGCTCAAGAGATCCAAAAGCAAGTCAAAGGGCCATTGATGATTCACTTTGCAGGGCTCGATAAGCGTGTTAACGACACATGGCCTGCTTATGAGCAGCAATTGATCGCAACCGACGCACAGTATCAAGCGTTAATGTATGAGAACGTCAACCACGGCTTCCATAACGACTCAACAGCACGCTACGCACCGGAAGAAGCAGCACTCGCTTGGGAGCGCACACTCGGCTTCTTCAAAGAACATCTCGCCTCTAGTTAAAATGCTTCAGCTTTAGTTGGCACATTCCTTGTTATGTCTCTCTTAGTGAGTGAGATATAAACAAGGAATGTGCATGACTCAATCAACGTCAAAAACACCCATCATAGTATGCTGCGATAGCCACCAAGAGCAGGCTCGATTGTCCGGCTTATTGAGCAAAGATTACGACAACATCATGGGTTGCCAATTGGCACAACTAGAAACGTTAATGCAACGAGAACCGTCAGCAAGCGTTGTGGTTGGATGGCAGCAACCAACTGCGGAACTGCGTTTGATCGTCGATTTCTGCCGCAGAAAATCGGCACCACTTCTTATCGTCTTAAAGCAATTATCATCCAATGATATCAATCGTTTATCAGAAAAAATGGACTATGTGCTCATGCCGCATGATAGTGAGTTTGCACTTCAACCTTGGATTGAACATGCGACATTAGTGAGAACGAAATTCGAAAGTATGCAATCGGAAATTGAATCGCTGACCCACAAGATTGAAGAGCGCAAGCTGGTGGAAAAAGCCAAAGGTCTGCTGATGAAGATGCACAGCGTTGATGAAGAACAGGCTTACAAAGCGCTTAGAAATTCAGCTATGCAATCCAGCCAAACGCTCGCACAAGTTGCCAAGAATTTGATAACTACTTTGGAAGTGTTGGATTAGTTGCTCTACCACTTTGGGGTTGGGGTGCATTTTCTAACGTGGTGCGTGTTGCACTATCAGCAAGCAATAACAGGGAAAAATAAACGGTAGAATATACTAATTCATTGTATCTACTGTAAAAAATAAGTTGGCACAGTAATTGGATTAGTAGAATTGGGTTTATTGTTGAATCGCTTATCTCAATTATCAACGGCGGTAATTGTAGACTTAGCAACGGCGCTACTGCTCTTCGGAGTAGTGGCGCTTTTTTTATGGGAGCAAACCAATGAAATGGAGTTCGATGCTGAAAGTGTCAGCAATTTCGTTATCGGTATTCACCACGGTCAGCGTAAAGGCAGAGTTGGGTGAGCCAGAAATTGAAGACCTGAAGTTTGGTTTTATTAAGTTAACCGATATGGCACCGCTGGCGGTTGCTTATGAGAAAGGCTTTTTTGAAGACGAAGGCTTGTACGTCACTTTAGAAGCACAAGCAAACTGGAAGGTGCTTTTAGACCGAGTCATCGATGGTGAGCTTGCTGGCGCGCACATGCTTGCTGGTCAGCCATTGGGCGCGACGATTGGTGTCGGCACAAAAGCAGAAGTGATTACCGCGTTCAGTATGGATTTAAACGGCAACGCAATCACGGTTTCCAATGATACTTGGGAACAGATGAAGCAATACATTCCAAAGCAACCAGATGGCAAACCAGTTCACCCAATCAAAGCGGATGCACTGAAGCCTGTGGTCGACAGCTATCTGGATAAAGGCAAACCGTTCAACATGGGGATGGTGTTCCCTGTATCGACGCACAACTATGAGTTGCGATACTGGTTAGCGGCAGGTGGGATTCATCCAGGCTTTTACGCACCAGACTCAGGCGATAACAGTGGCCAGTTGGATGCTGACGTTCTTTTGAGTGTTACACCGCCACCACAAATGCCAGCAACAATGGAAGCGGGCACGATCAAAGGGTACTGCGTAGGCGAACCATGGAACCAACAAGCCGTATTCAAAGGCATTGGTACGCCAGTCGTGACCGATTACGAGATCTGGAAGAACAACCCAGAGAAAGTGTTTGGTGTTTCTAAAGCTTGGGCTGAGAAGTATCCAAACACGCACATTCGCGTAGTGAAAGCCTTGATTCGGGCGGCACATTGGTTGGATGAAAACGACAATGCCAACCGCCAAGAAGCAGTGAAGATGCTATCAAAAAGCGAATACGTTGGAGCCGATGCCGAAGTTATCGCCAACTCGATGACGGGCACATTTGAATACGAGAAAGGCGACAAACGAGACGTGCCAGACTTCAACGTGTTCTTCCGTCATAACGCCACTTATCCGTATTACAGCGATGCGATTTGGTACCTGACCCAAATGCGTCGCTGGGGACAGATCTCAAGCGAGAAATCCGATGATTGGTACATGGATGTCGCAAAAGAGGTTTACCGTCCGGACATTTACCAACAAGCGGCTCAAGCACTGATTGAAGATGGTGTGTTGAGCAAAAAAGACTTCCCAGATTTTAGTGCTGAAGATGGTTTCCGTGCTCCACAAACACACTTTATCGACAACATCGTTTATGACGGTCGCGAGCCAAATAAATATCTAGAGAAGTTCTCTATCGGGCTTAAAGGAAAAGACAAGGTTTAACCATAACGATAAACGCCACAGGCGAGGGAATTCGCTTGTGGCAACAAGGATGTAAATTTCTTAGGAGTGAGTATGTCTAGTAATGTCATTTCCCTGTTTCCTGCTAAGCAGGTAGTGAACCGAAGTCGGCTGGTGCTTTTGCCCGTCATTGGCTTGCTGATCTTTTTGGCAATGTGGCACTTAGCAGCGAGAGAAGTGCAAACCTCATTAGGTACGCTACCAGGGCCAGTGCAAACTTTTCAGCAGTTCAGCAACCTTGTCGATGACCATTGGCAAGAGCGAGAAAAGGAACAAGCGTTTATCGAGCGTCAGGAAAAGCGCAATGCTGCGAAGTTAGCGAAGAATCCAGACGCGGAAGTGAAGATTCGTCCTTACACAGGTAAACCGACGTTCTTCGACCAAATCATAACAAGCTTAGTGACCGTAACTGCGGGCTTTTTGCTGGCGACGGTTATCGCGATTCCGCTTGGCATCGTGCTTGGTCTTAATCAAGGGCTGTATCAAGCGTTCAACCCAATCATTCAACTGCTCAAGCCCGTATCACCTTTAGCTTGGCTGCCTATCGTCACTATGGTTGTAAGTGCCACTTATGTGAGTGATGACCCGATGTTTGCTAAGTCGTTCATCAACTCTCTGATCACTGTAGCGCTGTGTAGCTTATGGCCGACGCTGATTAACACCGCTGTGGGTGTAACAAGCGTTGATAAAGACTTAATCAACGTGAGTAAAGTGCTTCAACTTTCGTGGTGGCAGCACATCCGCACCATCGTATTACCTTCTGCCATTCCAATGATCTTCACAGGTTTACGTCTCTCTTTAGGTATCGCTTGGATGGTGTTGATTGCGGCAGAAATGCTCGCGCAGAACCCAGGGTTAGGCAAGTTCGTTTGGGATGAATTCCAAAACGGCAGCTCGGCATCATTGGGGCGCATCATGGTGGCAGTCATCACCATTGGTTTTATCGGTTTGATGCTCGATAGAGGCATGCTGCAACTTCAAAAGTGGCTGTCTTGGAATAAACAACAAGCGTTGAGATAAGGGAAACGATCATGGAAAAAGCATTATTAGATCTAACGCGTTTAGGGATGCGATTCCCAACGCCAGATGGCGAGTTCATCGCGCTTAAGAACGTCGATTTACAAATCAATAAAGGCGAGTTTGTATCCCTAATTGGTCACTCTGGCTGTGGTAAATCAACGGTATTGAACTTAGTCGCAGGGCTGCACATGCCAACAGACGGCGGCGTGATCGTCGATGGACGAGAAGTATCTGGACCAGGACCTGACCGCGCAGTGGTGTTCCAAAACCATTCATTATTGCCTTGGTTAACCGTGTATCAAAACGTTGAGTTAGCTGTAAAGCAAATTGCCGGCAAAAAGGGCAAAGCGTGGATTCAGGAGCAAGTGAATCACTATTTGGAGTTGATTCAAATGCAGCATGCCGCGCACAAAAAGCCGGACGAAATCTCTGGTGGTATGAAGCAGCGAGTCGGCATCGCCAGAGCACTGGCACTTCAACCAAAGGTTCTACTGATGGATGAGCCATTTGGCGCGTTGGATGCGTTAACACGTGCGCATTTGCAGGATGCACTGATGAAGATTCAAGCCGAGCTAAACAACACTGTCATCATGATTACCCATGACGTGGATGAAGCCGTACTGCTATCCGACAAAATCGTGATGATGACTAACGGACCGGCGGCAACCATTGGTGAAGTGTTAGAAGTGAATCTACCTCGCCCTCGTGAGCGTGTCGCACTGGCGGATGATGCGCAGTATCAGAAGTGTCGACAAGCGGTGCTGAAGTTCCTTTACGAGAAGCAATCCAAAGTCGAGATTCCTGCTTCGAAAGAAGACAAACCCAAAACCGCAGCGCAAACGGCATAAGGAGGCAGCGATGAACAGTCCTTTAACGATTCCAGTAAAGAACGCATTGAGCCACATCGTTGTGGTAGGCAACGGTATGGTCGGGCAACACCTCGTCGAGCAATTAGTGCAGAAAAACGCGCATTTGGAGCACCGAATTACCGTGATTGGTGCAGAGCGCTTTATCGCGTATGACCGTGTACAACTTTCTTCTTTATTTGCGGGTAAGTCTCATGATGATTTGATGCTGAGTAACCAAGAATGGTACGACATGCATGGCATCCAACTCGTACTTGGCAGCCAAGTAACAGGCATCGACAGAGAGCAAAAGCGCATTCTGCTTGATGGTGAAGATGTGCTGGGTTACGACCAACTCGTGCTCGCGACCGGTTCTTACCCGTTTGTGCCGCCAATTGAAGGTAAAGACCGAGACAACGTGTTTGTCTATCGCACGCTTGATGATCTTTCACAAATCAAAAAGGCATGTGAAGGCGCAAGAACAGGCGCAGTGATTGGCGGCGGCTTGTTGGGTTTAGAAGCGGCAAACGCACTCAAACTATTGGGGCTAGAAACTCACGTCATTGAGTTTGCACCTCGCCTGATGCCCGTGCAGTTAGATGATGGTGCTGGCTTAGTGCTAAAAGAGAAGATTGAAGCACTAGGGCTAACCGTTCACACCTCAACGGGTACGGAACGAATCTGCGATGGTGAAACGGCTAAGCATCGTATGGTGTTTAAAGACAAAGATCCTCTCGAAGTGGATGTGATTGTCTTCTCCGCAGGCATTCGTCCTCAAGATGAGTTGGCAAGGCTGGCTGAGCTAGAAATAGGCGAGCGAGGCGGCATTGTGATTAATAACCAATGCCAAACCAGCGATGAGAACATTTACGCGATTGGCGAATGTGCCCTTTGGGAGCAGAAGATCTTTGGTTTAGTCGCACCCGGTTACACCATGGCGAGAACCACTGCCGATATCTTGACTGGTATGCCAAGCGAAGGTTTTAAAGGCGCAGACATGAGCACCAAGCTCAAGCTACTTGGGGTGGATGTGGCGTCTATCGGCGATGCACAAATGCAAACCGAAGGCGCACAGGAAATGGTGTTGCAAGATGCGGTTGCAGGCATCTACAAAAAGCTGGTGGTTGATGCGAGCGGCACCCAATTGCTTGGTGCGATTCTCGTTGGTGACAACAGCGACTACGATGCGCTCTTACAGTGTTATTTGAACAAAACGGTTCTACCAGACCACGCAGCGAACCTGCTGTTTGATACCGGAATGCTTGATGGAGAGATGCCAGACAGCGCCATCATCTGTTCTTGTCACAACGTCACAAAAGGCGACTTAGTTGCCGAGATACAAGCTGGCACTACCAACCTGACGGACCTTAAAGCCAACACCAAAGCCGGTACTGGCTGTGGTGGCTGTAGCAATATGGTCAAGTCGGTATTGGATACTCAATTAGCAGCCATGGGGGTAGAGGTCAACAACCACCTTTGTGAGCACTTTGAGTTAAGTCGCCAAGAGATGTTCCATATTTGCCAAGTGGAACAAATCAAAGACTTCGACACCTTAATTGCACTGCATGGCAAAGGGCATGGGTGTGATATCTGTAAGCCGACAGCAGCATCTGTGTTTGCTTCTTTGTGGAATGAACACATCATGGAGCCTCAACATCAATCTCTGCAAGATTCTAACGATGCTTTCATGGCAAACCTGCAAAAAGATGGCTCTTACTCGATTGTACCTCGTGTTCCGGGCGGCGAAATCACACCAGACAAACTCATCGTGCTAGGCGAAGTTGCTCAGCAATACGATCTGTACACCAAGATCACTGGCGGTCAGCGCGTGGATTTATTTGGCGCGCAGTTAGAACAACTCCCAGAAATCTGGCAAACCTTAATCGATGCTGGTTTTGAAACAGGGCACGCCTACGGCAAATCGGTGCGCACCGTGAAATCTTGCGTCGGCTCTACTTGGTGTCGTTATGGCGTTGATGACTCGGTCGGATTAGCCATTGAGTTAGAGAACCGCTACAAAGGATTGCGAGCGCCCCATAAGCTTAAGTTTGCCGTATCGGGCTGTACTCGCGAGTGTGCAGAAGCGCAAAGTAAAGACATTGGGGTGATCGCCACTGAAAACGGCTGGAATCTATACGTTTGCGGGAATGGCGGCATGAGACCAAGACACGCAGATTTGTTTGCATCCGACTTATCCAAATCAGAGTTGATCACCATGATCGACCGAGTATTGATGTTCTACGTCAGCACCGCAGATCGCTTGCAGCGCACGTCTGTGTGGATGGAGAACATGGAAGGGGGCCTAGATTACCTTAAACAAGTGATTTTGGATGACTCTCTCAACCTATGTGACTCATTGGATGAGCAAATGGCACGAGTCGTAGATACCTATCAATGTGAGTGGAAGAGTACGTTGGATAATCCTCAAAAATTGCAACGTTTCCGTCCTTTCTTGAACAGCACGTCGGGCAGCAAAGTCTTGCCGTACCAACGTGTGCGTGGTCAGCGTATTCCAGTGAAACAGGAGGTGTAAATGGCAGCTTTAACCAAAGTGAAATTGTGTCAGCTTGATGACTTAATGCCGTTTATCGGTGCCACTGTATTGATTGAAGGTGAGCATGTCGCGTTATTCTACATTCCTGATAGTGGTGTTTATGCCGTTCAAGATTGGGACCCAATTGGTAAGGCTTATGTGATGAGTCGAGGGATTGTCGGTGATATCGATGGTGAGATGTGTGTTGCATCGCCGCTATACAAACAACACTTCAGTTTAAAGAGTGGGCAGTGTTTAGAAGACGAAGTGCACTGTCTAAAAACGTGGCAAGTAATGGTCGACGATAATCAGGTTTGTTACTTAGTTGAAGAATGATCCTCGAAGTTCTTTAGTGTGCTCGATATGAGTAAATTCTTAGCGTAAGAGACAAGCGAATAAAGCTCCAGAGACAGCCAGTATGGCTCTGGAGCTTTTTACTATTTGGAAGGATTCACTTGCAGTTCGGTATAGCCGGTCGAGTCGTCCATCGTTCTGGTAAACTCAAGTTCTGAGTAAGAATGGATGATTAATTCTGTGGTGGTATCTATAACCGTGCCTTCCATTAAATGCCCGCCCCAGACTCGTCCTTCACGATCAGACACCGAGATATGAACGTGTTGATGTTCAGCCGTTAGGGTTCCCATCACAGAGACAATTTCAAATGGCTCTTGTTTGGTTAACGTACTCTCTGCACCTGCCAAACGAAGGTTGAGGTCAGAGATACAGCCAACGCATGAGGCAATCGAGCCTGCTTTGATACCATGCTGCTCGACCAATTTCGCTAGGCTCAGCTTTAAGTCCATGCCTTTGGTAAGACGTACTGCTATCACTTCAATCGACATGTCACTTCCTAATCAAAACCAGCAAGCAGGAAAGCGCCGTATCCAAATCGGCATAACGTTTGGCTTTGCCAAGCACGCGCATACCTTGCATGTTGTTGAGAACAAAACGAGCAAGCTCTTCTGGTTTCAGCGTTTTCGGCACTAAGGTTTCTTTTTGTGCATTGGTCAGCGCATCTGCAATGATGTCGATAAGATGGTCAAATAAGAAATGCCCTTTACGCAGTACATCATCGTCTTCACCAGCGTGCTCAATCAACGCATTTTGAATAAAGCACCCACAGTTGCGTTTACGTTGCAGCTCAGCAAAAGATTTAAGGAACGATTCCAACTCAGGTAAAGACGCGTCGTCTTTTTCCAAATCATTCAGTGACGGTAGCGAGACCTTTTTCAAGTAGGTATCGAGCGCTTCGTAGTAGAGCTGTTGCTTGTCACCATAGGTGTTGTAAAGACTGAAGCGGTTGATGTTCAACTCGTCGGTGAGATCCGAGATGGACGTGTTCGCAAAGCCCTTGCGCCAAAACACATCCATAGCCACGAGAAGCTTTTCATCTCGGTCGAAGTTGGCTTTTCTTGCCATAAATTACCTGCCTGGGTCTGCTTATCGGGTAATTAAATTGCTTTGGAGGGATGGCACAGAGAACCTCTAGCGTTCGAACTGAACCAATATGATGAATACCCATCTATTCTCGGGTATCAGCCTCCAAATTCATGTGAACTCACAAACGGCATCAAAAATCTCGCTCAGCAAACAGACCCACAACTGTTTGAAAATTTTTGATAGTGAAGTTCTTGACTGATCGTTTATAAACTGGCTACAGTATATCCTAACCAATCGGTTAGAAAAAGATAAAAGGATGTGAAATGAAGCTCTATGAAACCGCAATGACTCCAAGTTGTAAGCGAGTTAGCATTTTTCTAAAGGAAATCGGTGGCGAGGTTGAGCGAATTGCGCTGAACGTTCGTGAGGGCGATAACCTATCTGAACCGTTTAAATCGAAAAGTGTGAACGGCAAAGTGCCTCTACTGGAACTGGATGATGGCACGACGATCTGTGAAAGCGTGGCGATTTGTCGCTACCTAGATGAAGCGTATGAAAATGATCTGGCGCTGTTTGGTGCTAACCAACTCGAACGTGCTCAGGTGGAAATGTGGCATCGTGTGGTGGAGTTCCAAGGACTAAATGCGGCATTTCAGGCGTTTCGAAACATGACCGGAGTTTATGGAGACAGAGAACGTTGTGTTGAAGCATGGGGCGAAGAATCAAAACAACGCGTCTACGAATTTCTGCCTGTCTTAGACAAGCGTCTTGAACATAATGATTTTATCGCCGTAGACCATTTTACTATCGTCGATATAACAGGCTTTATTTTGATCAGTTTCGCAATTAAAGGCCTAGAAATTGATGTGCTATCGACGTCGCCAAACATTGCTCGATGGTATAACCAAATTTTAGCTAGACCTGCATTTCAGAGTTAATGTATTGCAGCGAGTGGATGATAGCTCGCTGCTACCACCTTACCGATTCTTAACTCAGCAGGATATTCAAATTTTTTCAGATTTTTCTTATTTTTTCTCCTATCGCCTATAATTGGAAAAACAACCTCAATTTGCTTCGTTGCGTTTTAGAGCCTTGAGCTCTTGGTCCGTAGACGCTCTCTTTCATCATGGAAAGTCTAATAATAGACAAGGAGAGGTCATGAATATTCAAGTGAAAACTATCAATAATATTCTAATCGCCCTGTTAATGGTTTCGGTTTTTGGTCTATTCGCACTGTACCTCAATTACACACAGCAGAATGAACAGATTGAAAGGCTGCAAAGTCAGTTAATCGAAAAAGAGCATCAGATACTAATTTCTAATGAAGCGTTGTCTTACACTCGATATCAACACCAATTATTAGCCGAAGACTACAGCCGTTTTAGAAATGAGCAGTCAGTGACTAGTGTTTTGCGTTAGCCAGTATAGCAACCACTTTAAGGAGGCAGATGAAACCCATTCTTTTGGTCGATGACAGTAAAACAGTACTGCTTTACATCAGCAGTGCATTGGAAAAGCAAGGCTATGAAGTGCTTGCTGTTGAAGACGGACGAGCGGCGCTCGAAGTGCTAACCCACCGCCCTGATATTCAGTTTGTGCTGAGTGATTTAATGATGCCTAGAATTAATGGTATTGAATTGTGTC
The DNA here is from genome assembly GCF_033337395.1 of Vibrio sp. YT-19(2023). NCBI lineage: Bacteria > Pseudomonadati > Pseudomonadota > Gammaproteobacteria > Vibrionales > Vibrionaceae > Vibrio > Vibrio sp. YT-19(2023). The sequence continues at coordinate 81,995 of NZ_JAWOQN010000017.1, forward strand.
GCCAATTAAAATCTAAAGTTAGCGAACGTTACATTTTTTTTGTTCTACTGTCTTCTAGAAATGACCAAAGTTCGATCGTGAAAGGCATTGATGCTGGCGCAGATGATTTCGTAGATAAGAAGACGTCTGTAGAGGAACTTCAGGCCAGAATCCGTGCGGGGTTTCGTACTTTAGAACTGCACAACAAACTCGTTGAGAGAAATAAAGAGCTAGATGCGGCCTACCAAACAATTCACCAAGACCTGCAGTCTGCGAGTCAACTGATGGAGCAACTACTCCCTGCTGAATCAACTATCCAAAATATACAGTTTAGTTATGTCTACAGACCATGCTCCCAGATTGGTGGTGATATGTTGGGGTATTTGGAGCTCGATGAACAACATGTTGCGTTTTATGTATGTGATGTTTCTGGTCATGGTATTTCTTCAGCTTTGATGGCTTTTTCTATTCAACAGACACTATCTCAAAGTCAGGGGCCTGATTCGATCACGATGGAGTTGAGAGATGACTGCTATTGCGTAAGTGAGCCAGCATCTGTGATTGAACGGCTAAATCGGCGTTATCAGCAAACTAGAAACAGTCAACTTTACTTTACTATGGCTTACGCCATTCTTAACACAAAATCAGGGCGACTTAGCTATTGCACGGCTGGCCACCCCAGGATCTTAGTTTGGCGAGCGAGTACGAACATGATGGAACAGATAGGTGACGATAACTTTATCGTTGGTGCAATGCAGCCGATAGAATATAGCGGTAACCAAATTAGTCTAGATGAGGGCGATGCATTGTGGCTTTATTCGGATGGTTTGATTGAAGCGAGGCAGGGTGAGGAGATGTTTTCACTACAACGATTGGCATCGAGTATAAAAGCTGTTTGCACGCTGCCAGTTGAAGATCAAGTGGGAGACGTCTTTAAAAAAGTACAATCTTGGCACAACGAAGATGAGTTTGATGATGATGCCAGCCTTTTACAGGTAAAATGGCATGGTGAGAGGCTCGATTTTAAGGAAAAGAATGTCAAAGAGCGAATTTAAACGAACTTACGGGAGCTCCCTTACTCACTCACGAAGTGCGAGCAAAGACGTTGTTCGGTTTTTGATGGGTCATCAAATCCCCTTAAATGCAATTCAATCATTGGAGCTTTGTGTCGTTGAGCTCATGAATAACGCTTATATTCATTCTTACAGTGAAATAGAAGGCCTGCCAATTGAAGTGGAGTGTAGGGTTGGGGATGACCAAGTGTCCGGTTTCGTGGAACTGAGAGTCTCTGATTGCGGAGCGCCGATCAATGAGAAGACGTTCATCCAACATAAAAATAAACAGATTGAGGCACCTAACTTAATGGATGACGATAGTTGGTCCTCCTCTGGTCGCGGACTGATGTTAGTCGCTCAATTATCTGACCTGTTTAAATTGGAAAAAGGTTTCGAAAACAATACGTTTGTTGTAGTGAAAAGGAATTGGGAGAGAAACTAACAACCAAGCAAAGTCGATTTCCTTCACTTGGTCCCTAGCGTTAATCTGACGGTTGCGTTGTATATCATTGTTATTTTGTATTCGTTGTTGGTGCTGGTGATAGTAACGCCTCCAACTCTTCTGGTGTTAGAATATCACTGATGTTTAACATATTATTTTCATCATCTAGCGCCATCTTTGTACGGCTAAGTAAGTACCTTTTTTGAGTTGGTGTTAGGTCTTTGAGAGACTCAATCAACTCCCTGAAATTGCTATTATTCATTGCCATATTTCCCCCAGTTAAGCCTTGAATTTCTTTATTGCATATTCTTCAAGTAAGCGAAGATTTGTTGATTAATTGCAGCTAGCTCTTCAGTAACTATAGCTATATCTGAGCTATCTGGCGCTGTATCGTTTCTGGTTTTTTCTTCTATTCTTTGAAACGCAATGACCGCGGTGTCTTCTCCGAAACTCTCTAGAATGCCCTTTAAACTATGCGCTAATAGATAGAGTTCTGACCAACATCTGCTTGTATATAGCTCATCTATACGCTCTATATCATTCGTGTGATCTTCAAGGTATGTAGAAAAAACAGTGACGATCAGATCTACGTCGTTATCCATGTATGTATTGAGAACATCAAAATTAATCATGTATACCCCTATTAAACGTTGCGGTAGAGGAATGTTTCGGATAATGAAGGCTTAGCCGAAGGTATGAATGGCATAACCAGTATTTGAGCAGAAATAGTTTGCTTGTCGCTTGAGATAAACTTACAAAAAGAAAGTCATTGTTAAAGATATTTTGACTTATATCCAAACGGCAATGGTCGAAATGTAGGGATGAAAAAACTTCAACTCGCGTGTTTTTAACACAAGTAGCAAAGGGGACGTTTCCAAGTAAAACGCCGAGTCGGTAAGTGTCTTGCAGTCCTAGTTTAAGGCTATTGTTACATACGGACGCCAGACGTTCGCCAACTTTGACTAAGGCTAACTCTCCTCATTAAGTACAAGTATAAATTAGCAATCTAGTTGCATATTGGCAAGTGATCTGCGGCAAAAAAGGGACTCGCGTCCCTTTTGTATTACTAGCTTTGCTTAGAGTCCTGTTCTATTTGCTTCATAAGCTCGTTGGCTTTCTTCATAGCGCGTCTTGCGCTTGAAGTCCTTCGCTTATTAAGTAATATATCGGAGAAGCGTAAGTATTTATCAGCAGTTTTGAATCTTAAATCGTTAACATCCTGAAAACCAATAGGAAAGTTTTTCGAGAACAGATCCACATCCTTCACCAAGTTATCGAGATGAGTTGTCGTCCTTGCCTTTTCTAGGCGAGAATAAAAGTTTTCAAACTCTTTTTGGAACAGGATTCTAGCGGCATCTTCTGGAAACGGTAGAGGGCTGTTGGAATCTAGCGCTGTCTCATATAATTTCATTTCCAGCACTGCATCTTTCATCGCATTACTTATCTGTAAGTTCTCTTGATGCTCTTCTACGTTTGAAAAGAAGGTGTTCCCAACCTTAATAAGAGCAACAAGTGCAGCTGCGTCTTTCTTTTGGAGTGCTTCAGTGAGGTGCTGACCGAAAACATCGCTAGATAACGAACTTGGCGTGAAAGGATAACCTTGATGAATCTGATTTAACTCATCCTTGAGCTCATAGATGGATTTACTGCCGTCTTCTTTACTGTACCGAGACTTTTCAAGTTGACTGTTGATTTGCCTTGCTATCGAAAGTAACGTGGAGTGCTTGCTTGACTGAATATCTAAGGCAAGAACTTCTATTTTATGTGAGTCAGGGTAGTAGGTTTTTGCTTTATCAAGTATGGACTCAATTTCATCATAATTCGGGTAGTTGTTGGCATCAGAATTCAAAACCTGATCAATTTCAGATTCAAACTCGCTGAGAATATAGGTCTTGTGTAAGCGTAATAAGCCAGCCTTAACGACTGGATGTAAGCTTTTTTCACTATCAATCAGTGCCAAACTTTTTTCTGCTGGCGTATCAAGCTGCCACTCTTGTCCGGCAATTTGATCATTTTGCTTGCTAATAACGGTTTCCAAATTGGCGATGGTTTCTTGTTGCTGCTGATAACCAAATACAATGCCGCTAACTAATAATATACTCGCTGCCGCGCCGCTAGCGATAGGCCAATAGCGCATATTCAATTTGCGTTTCAACTGCTCAGGGGTCAGCTCGTTCGGAATGATGCCAGTTGAAAATACGCTTGAAAATATTGGCCACTTAGATGCAGGCATGTTAGTTGGTTTAGAGACCTTGATCTTCTTTTTGAGAGCTTCATTAACTGGAGTTCTTGCGTAAGGGTGTTTGCAACTCAATAGCTCGTAAGCAATAAAAAATAGAGCAAACATATCGTCGCTTAAGTTCGGTTCCTTACCGGATAACAGGTTGAGTGATGCATAGTTGGGAGTATAACCAAGCGTTTCAACATTTTCGGATTTACGTTTAGCCGCATATTGATCCTGCTTTAATTGATGAGTTTTAGATACACCAAAATCAAGCAACTTAACGTTACCCTCAGACGTTAAAATCACATTAGCGGGCTTTAGGTCGGCGTGCACTACACCAAGAGAGTGAGCATATGAGAGTGCATCGAGTACCTGATTTAGGATTGATAAAGTTGCATTAAACTTCAGCCCATGGGGCCTAGAACGCTGTATTAAACTCTCTAATGTTTCTCCGTTAATATACTCCATAACTAAAAAGTATATTTCGCCATCAACACCAAAATCAAAAACCCTAATGATATTAGGGTGGCTTAACCTTTGAGTTTGTTGAGCTTCACGTATTAACATGCGTGCAGTCTCTGGTTGAGAAGCAAACTCTTTCTGTAATATTTTTAACGCAACGTAGGGTGTTTCTGAACCTGAAGATTCAAGAATCCTATCTTTAGCTAAGTAAACATCGCAAAGCCCACCATGCCCAATAACCGACTCAATTTCATACCGATTTTTAACGGTCGCTCCTATTAAGCTTTCGTTAATAACATCTTTGTTATTATTTAATGAGTCATCTTTATTGTTTTTTTTCTTATTAACTAACGGAGTGTTTTCTTTTTGAGACAGTTTTGTATTTGTTTCATTTTTATTTTTAACGGAGGTTTCATTATTAGTGAGTTTGGTTGATTTAATTGCATTGTCTCGTTTTTGAGTCTTTACAATTTTAGTTTTATCTCCGCTTTCTTCGTTATTTATAGAATTGTTTTTATTACTGTCTTCCATCACAAGAACTCCGTATAAATGATGGGGGAATATATACCTTTCTGCTCAATGAAAAGTCATTATGTTAGAATTTCTCGGCCAAACTAACATTCGTTTTTTTATTGATGAAAGTCTAAGTGTCAAAAATTTGAACTTGGTTGGATAATTAAAATTGTTGAACAATACGTGATTGCTTTGATAAAAAAATGATTCATTATTCCGTGCATGATTTTCAATGGCAGTATTAAGATTTTTATTAATCTTACTGTTAATAAGAAAGTAGTTAATAATAAAATTAAAAATAATATCTAGCAGGTCTTTGGTGAGGTTTACATGAAGTTGGTTTTAACCATAACAAGTTTTCACAAATTTACTCCAGAGATTGAGAGTGAGTTCGTGTTTGAATCAAGTGATGAACATGCCAAGGTTACATTTGGTAGGTCTGAACAATGTGATTGGACACTACCAGATCCTGAAAGAGTGGTATCCGGAACCCACGGAGAACTGATTAAGTTTGGTGACAAATACTTGATAAAAGACCTCTCAACTAATGGTACTTTTGTAAATAATGCTGTAACTCCTGTGGGTCAAGGAAATGAAATAGCACTAAGCGATGACGATATGGTTAGCTTAGGGGATTATCAAATTTCAGTTTCTATTCAAACAGATACAGATGTATTCAGTCTTGAGACAAGTAAAAGTCTTTCTAGCGCACCCCCTGAAGTAGTCTCAAGTCCATCGGAAGCAGAATTTGTTGACCTAGGCCTTAGTGCTAGTGAACTCTTAAACGAAAGTGTTCCTTCTGACTTTCAGCTAGATATTGGTTTAGTCGATGATTTTATTGATATCCCAAAGCCCGAAAAACAGAGCACCGTATCTGAAACTTTACCGAAAGTTAACCGACAATCAGAACACCTATCGACTCCCAACTTTGATACCAATGGGGGTGAACTTGCGGCTTTTGTTAGAGGGGTGGGTATAGATCCAATGATGATTCCCAGCGATAACCGAGAGGAATGGTTCGAACAACTGGGGGAGTCATTTTCTTTGATGCTAGTTGGTTTAATGGAAACACTGCATAACAGAGCAGTGTTTAAACAAACAAATCGACTTAGTCATACCGCATTTCGTAAGTCAGAAAATAACCCTTTAAAGTTTTCTGCAAACTTAGAAGATGCGATTCATAACCTATATAACCGTCAAACCGCTAGCTTCTTAAAACCAAATGCAGCCATTAAAGAAGCATTTAATGACATCGAAAGTCATGAGCAAGCCTTAATGAAAGGTGTTGAAGGTACGGTTTCGAGTGTTATGTCACTTGTTGAACCTACTTCTATATACTCAGATGCTTTAGCGAAAGACACGGTTATTAATAAGGTTATTCCAGCTAGGAAATATGCTCAAAGTTGGAAGAGGTTTGAGGATATTCATGAAAAGCTATCCGATGATATTATCAATAAAGAGTCTCCGTTCTATTTAGAAGACTTCGCTAAGCACTATGAATTAGCATTAAAAAACAAAGGCTAGGAATTAGGGTGATGAAAAAGTTTTACCAATATATTTTGTTATTAATTTCAATGGCTTTATTTGGGTGCTCAGCAGCGAACCTAGTTGTTGATCCATACTCAGATTTAGAAATAGCAGCAAGTCATAACATTAATCCTGATTCAAACGGCAGGCCTTCTCCTGTAGTGGTGTATGTATTTGAATTAACGTCAAATACCATTTTCGAAAGCCAGGACTTTTTTTCTATTTATGAAGAAAGTGAAAAAGTCTTAGGACCTGATTTAGTGAATAAATATGAAGTTTCATTAACTCCAGGTCAGAAAGAAACATATCAAGCAAGTATGTCTCCAAAGACAGAATATTTAGGCATTGTCGTAGCGTTTCGAGATATTGAAAACTCAAATTGGCGACAAGTCATTAAAGTGGATAAGACCGGTTACAACACATATCAAGTATTGTTAGAAGATCTGTCTTTGGTCGTTAAATAACGTTTAGTTGGCTAATTATAAATGACGCAATACTCCAAGACGGCTTGGTGCGAAGGAATGTTTTTACGTCCCCAGCACTTCCAACAACAAGAACGCGCAACCTCTCAAGAATTCAAGGGCTTACATCAGTTAGGTGGGGCTTACAATTGGGGAGTTTGGAAATGTCGAGTAAAAAAACACGCGCTAAAAGATGGTCTTATTGAACTTGAGCATCTTGAAGCTGTTTTGCCAGATATGACGTTGGTTAATACGTTAATATCCAACGATTCAGTTTCGCCTCTACTTATTGATAAAAACACTGAAAATACGTTAGTAAAAATAACTCTCCCTCTTTCAAGTGTTACAGGTAAAAACGTTTCGGATGTAAGCGAATCGATCGTCTCTCGTTATGTACTTCAAGATATCGACGTGATAGATAACCTTACAGGACAAGATGAAGAAACCATCCAAGTTGCAGCCCTTAACCTAGAGTTGAAAGCGAGTAATGACAAATTAGCGGGTTATGTGGAGTTACCTATCTTAAGGATCAAAGAGGTAACTCCTGAAGGGGAAGTTATACTAGACGATGAGTACGTTCCTCCGCTTATCAATCTCCTTAGCGATAAAGTTATGTCAGCTTATCTACGTAACGTTATCGCGATGACAAAGATGCGTGCTGACGTTATTGCGCAGCGCTTGATTAAGGGCAAATCTGCATCGGCATCTGCTGTTGATTTCATCATGCTCCAAATGTTGAACCGATATGAGGCGAAGTTAAAGCATTTCAGTGAGTTAGATAGGTTACATCCACTGGAATTAGCGACGACACTTAAAGGTTACATTGGTGAGTTAGCCACTTTTTCTAATAAAACTAAAAGAGTCCCAAGTTTGCTTGCGTATGATCACTTAGATGTATCAAGTGTTTATAGCGAGTTGAATCAGATACTCAGTCAGTACCTCAGTGTTGTTCTTGACCAAACTGCGACCAAACTTCCGTTGGAGCCTCGCCAATACGGTATTCAAGTGACGCCGCTTCCAGATAAACGCTTGCTTGAGTCATGCCAATTTGTGCTAGCAATTAAAGCAGATACCACAACAGATGAAATAAGACGCCTGGTCCCAGCGCAACTCAAGTTTGGCCCGGCAGAACAGATTCGCGATCTAATTAATAATCAGATCAACGGTATAAACGTAGTGCCGTTGAGTGTCGTCCCGAGACAGATTCCTTACCAAACGGGCTATGTCTATTTCGAAGTTGTCAAGAAAGGGCCATTTTGGATGAGGCTAAAAGATAGTGGCGGTATTGCGCTTCACCTATCAGGGCATTTTCCTAATGCTGAACTTGAGCTTTGGAGTATTAATCAATAGGCGCGCTCTGTATGGAACAAACGATAGTAAAACCAACACCGGGTGGAAGAGCACCCGCATCGAAACCACAATCAGAAAAGTCTGTGGATAATACCGTAGTTATCTCAAAAAGCCCTGAATTGGTGAACAATGATTCAGTGGTCGCTTATGGGAGTAACTCTCTACTAGCAGAGGCGAATGGCCTGTTATCTATTATCGGTCAAATTCGGTCGACAGCGACTCATTCCGATCCGTTGTTTCTAAAAGAGACATTGGCACAAAAGCTTAGAGATTATGAGAACCGATTACGTCAGCATGACGTTGATTTGGATACCATTGATACAGCTCGTTATTGTTTATGCTGTTCACTAGATGAAGTTGTCCTTAACACCAATTGGGGTGGGCATTCATTCTGGAGTCACGATTCATTACTTAGCTCCTTCTATGCTAGCAGTCAAGGTGGGGAAGCGTTTTTTAAGCATCTTGATAAGTGCATGGCGAAACCAGATGCGAACTTAGATTTGCTTGAACTAATGTATGTGTGCTTATCTCTCGGGTTTCTGGGTCAATACCGTTTAGAAAAAAATGGACTGGAATCGCACCGGAAATTGAGAAGACAGGTTATTGCTACTCTTAAGTCTTATGGGAGAGGAGTCCCTCAGGAGCTAAGTAATAGTATCGACCAACACATTTTGAATGGCTCAAAGGCTTCTGATAGAGCCCCTCTTTGGGTTGTATGTTCTGTAACGGCGGCATTATTGGTCTGCATATATATGTATTTTAGCTATGAGCTAAATAAGGCATCCAATCGCACCTTTTCTCAATTAGTCAATTTGATTCAACCGCAACAACTTAACCAAGATGCAACGTCAGAATCAAAATCAGCGCCAATTGCAGAAAAGATTTCAATGTATCTAGCAACTGAGATCGGTAAGGGGCTAATCAATGTTGAGCCGCTGCAAGACAGGGTAAGAATTTCGTTAAAGTCTCAAGATCTATTTGAATCAGGTAGTGCTGATGTTGTCGCTTACATCCAACCCGTTATTTCTAAGCTTGCGAGAACATTGGAGTCGACCCAAGGCAAGATCATTGTTACTGGTCACACCGACGATAGGCCTATTTTCACGAGTAAATATCCCTCGAACTGGCACCTATCATTAGCTCGAGCCACTGCTATGTCTGAACAACTGATCTCGAATAGTGCATTAGAAGGGCGAGTGATACCCGAGGGATTGGGGGATGCAAGACCATTAGTTGAAAACAGTAGTGATGAAAACCGAGCTATTAACCGCCGGATTGAAATCGACCTTCTTGTCGCGAATTAATAATAGGTAGATAGAGATGCGTATTAAAGAAATTGGCAGAATATTTACTCAAAGATGGTTTCTCGGTCTTATCGGTGTCGCTGCTTGTTCTATTTTCATTTGGGTTGTTGGTCCACTTATTGCGATAGCGGGATATGAGCCCCTAAAGAGTGACTTTCAACGGCTAGTCACTATTCTAGTGTTGGTGTTGCTTTGGGCGATATTTAACGTTACCAAGCAGCATAAGCAAAAGGTGAAAGAAGACGAAAGTATTCAAACGTTGCTTGAGGTTGATAGCCAATCAGATAAAGAAGCAGCAAGTGAAATTGACTTAATGCGCGAGCGTATTGAGCAAGCTGTCAAAGTAGTGACGAAAACACACAAAGGCAAGAGAAGCTTGTATGACTTACCGTGGTATGTGTTGATTGGCCCTCCTGGAACGGGGAAAACAACCGTATTAAAGCAGTCGGGGTTAGAGTTTCCATTAGGAGACAGCCTTGGCTCTGACTCTATTGCCGGTGTAGGTGGCACTCGCCACTGTGATTGGTGGTTTGCAAATAAAGCAGTTCTTATAGATACGGCAGGCCGGTATACGACACAAGACAGTCAAGAAAAGGTCGACTCTAAAGCGTGGCATGGTTTCTTAGGATTGTTGAAAAAGTATAGAACGCAAAGACCAATTAATGGTGCGATTGTTACGATAAGTTTAGCCAGCGTGATGTCTCAGACTCGAACCGAGCGAAGTCTTCATGCTCGAGCAATTAAGTCGAGACTTCAAGAACTGAAGAACCAGTTAGGCATGCAGTTTCCGATTTACGTATTGCTCACCAAAATGGATTTAGTTGCCGGTTTCAATGAGTTCTTTGCCGATTTAAGTAAGGAAGAGCGAGAGGAATTATTTGGTTTCATGTTCCCTCGTGAAGTGGATGATGAAAGAGGCGTTATTTCTCTATTCAACAAAGAATTTCATGGCATGTTGGAGCGTCTTGATGCCCGTATGCTTAGAATACTTGAAACTGAGGACGATTTAGATAAACGCGCACTTATCTTTGAATTTCCAAAGCAATTAAGAGTGCTACAAGCTAATCTTGACGAGTTTTTAGCTGAAATTTTTGCACAAAACAGTTTTGAAGAGCCTGCCTTGATTCGTGGTGTGTTTATGTTGAGTTCGGTTCAAGAAGGCTTACCAGTCGATAAGCTGATGAATGAATCAACCAATGGACTTGGGTTAAATCGATTAGCTCTAGCAAAGAGTCAGACTGGTTCTCATAGTTATTTCGTAAAGAATCTTTTTGACAAGGTTATTTTCAAAGAGCAACTGTTAGGAACAGTTAATCGTCACTATCAAAAGCAGTCAGGTTGGATGCGTCGAGGTGTTTACATTGGATGTACAACGCTACTGCTAGGAGCTTCTGCGCTTTGGTTTATGAGTTATAAGTGGAACTCACAGTTAATTGTCGATACCAATGAACAAGCTAGCCATATTGATGCACTGATTGGCGCTCAAAGTTTAGATTTTGAAGCGGATATTGTTTCAGCTGTAGAAACATTAGATAGGTTGATGACGCTTCCTCTCGGAAAGCAAAGCAACTACGGTGATGCCGACTCTGTAAAGAGGTTTGGTCTCTATCAAGGAGACAAAGTATCTCAGGCGGCAAACAATGCATATTCTGATGCTTTGACCCAATATTTCGCCCCTTTGCTTCTTGATAGCCTGGTGTCAGAAATGGAGAGCAATCAACAGCATCGTGAGTATTTGTACGAAACGTTAAAAACGTATTTGATGTTATTCAATCCAGACAAATATCAACAAGATGAAGTGTTGGCTTGGTTTAACTTTTATTTCGAACGTCAATATCCGGGTGAGCTAAACGCAGACTTAAGAAGACGCTTGCTACAGCACACTCAATATTTATTAGGCAACGATGGACAAGGCTTTACTTACAACACTGCTGCCGTGACGAGTGCTCGAGAAGTGTTGACTCAAATGTCTCTACCTGAACGTGCTTATCAGCGAATGAAAATACAATTTTCTAAGAGTCATGTACCTTCATTTCGCTTGACTGATGTATTGGGACCTAAAGGGCTTGAGCAGTTCGAGCGAGCTAGTGGAAAACCGCTATCACAAGGCATTTCGGGTTTCTACACGTACAATGGTTTTCATAGCATTTTTCAGATTCAGATCAACCGTACAGTAAAAAGCCTAATGGAAGAGAACTGGGTTTATGGTGACGATCTTAAGGCTCATGAAATTGATCAAGATAGTGCCATCCAAGGCGTTCAGTCTCGATACTATCAAGATTATGTTAATGAATGGAAAACGTTGATCGAAGATATTCAATTGAAGCAGGCTCCGAGCCTAGAACTTGCGACAGAGCAAGCGAGGGTTTTATCTGGAGTTGAAAGACCAATCGAATCTTTGTTGAGAGCAATCCAAAAAGAGGTTGCTCTATCAAAAGTATCATTGTCAGAAAATCAAAAAGCCGCTTCTGAAGTTGCTGGTAAAGTTGCCAAAGTTAAGTTTTCAAATACGGCAGATAGACTAGACATGTATTTACCTGAAGAAAACGGTTTCAATGTTGCTCTGCCAGGTAAAGAAGTCGAATCACATTTCTCAGAGATTTTACGCCTTGGTGAGCAAGACTTTGATGATATTCAACAAGCAATGGTTAACTTGCGTTCGTATTTAAGTGACTTATCAAGCTCTGGTAACAATCAGAAAATTGCCTACAAAAGTATTTTAGATGGAACCGTTACACAAGATGTCGCAGCTTCCTTCGCTCGTGCTAAAGAACTTTTGCCGAGACCATTTAATCAATGGCTAGGTGAGCTTTCTCAAGAGTCGGTTAAGTTTGCGGAGAGCGGTTCGAAGGATCATCTAAATCAACTTTGGGTAACACAGGTGGTCCGCCCTTATCAGCGGACTATTGCTGGCAGATATCCATTCGAGCCCAACGCGAGCAGAGAAGTTAGATTGAAAGACTTTAAGCGATTCTTTGGTTATGGAGGTACGCTTGACGCATTCTTCCAAGAATACCTCGAACCGTTTGTGGATACTTCGAAAAGTCGTTGGCGATTAGAAAAGGAAATTGGAGTTCGTCCAGAAACACTAATGGTCTTTCAAAGAGCGCAACGTATCAGGCAGTCTTTCTTTGAATCTGATAATTCATTACGCGTAGAGTTTGGGATGAAGCCTGTTTATCTAGACCAGCACATTACTCGATTTGTCTTAGAGTTGGGTGGACAAGATTTGGTTTATAAGCATGGACCAGCAAGAGCTAAATCGTTGAGTTGGCCTGCCGGTCAAGATCAGACTCGAATTGTGTTCACACCACCTGAATCTAAACGCGAAATTGCGCATACCTATGAAGGTGAGTGGGGCATATTCAAGCTTTTGGATCAATCACTTAAAGCAAGGCCAGAATCGCGTAAAGACAATATAGTTATGATTGATTTAAAGGGAAATAAGGTGCAGCTAGAGCTTATTCCTTCTAGTGCCATTAATCCGTTTTGGTCAAATGAAATGGAGAGGTTCAGATGTCCACGAACCTTATAACATCAGGCTGGGGCTATATCGGTAAAATGCCTGCAAAAGGGGACTTTGTGAAAGATGGTTTATCACAAGATTTCTCGGAGCGTTGGCATGATTGGCAACAGGCGGTTATTGCAGTCAGCAGGGAACAACTGGGTGAAAGCTGGAATGAGCTCTTTTTAACGGCTCCTGTGTGGCACTTTGCTTTGGATATCAGCTATTTAGAAGACTCAACCTACATTGGTAGCATGATTCCTAGTGTTGATGCATGCGGTAGATACTTTTTCTTTACTATAGCTCGTGCCGTAAAAGGTGAAGCTGTGCAATATTGGGGTGACAGAGCTTGGACCGAGGACAGTGCCGCTCTTGCTCTTTCAGTACTTGAGGACGACTTTGTCTTTGATGTTTGGCATAAGAGTACTCAAGAAAAAAATGAACTCGTTGCGAATGTAACAAGTGAAGTGAGGCCTCTAGAGTTTCTTTATCAAAGCCAAATATCTACAGTTTTTCATGATCACGGCAATACTGATCAAAATACGCTTTTGAATTACCTCATTAAAGAAAAATTGAGTAAACCATGTTTTTGGTGGACTGAAGGTTCAACGAAGGTTGAACCATGCATGTTCATTACGAGTGGATTTCCTTCAATTGGTCAGTTTTCAGCCATGCTTGATGGCGGCTGGAAAAAGTGGAATTGGTAGGATAGAAGAATGAATTGGAACTATTTTACCTTTGCTAAATCGCACGCAGGAAAAGTACGCCCTTATAACGAGGATGCTCTGTTGGATATGACAGAGCAGCATATTTGGGTGGTTGCCGATGGAATGGGTGGACACAGTGCTGGCGATATAGCAAGCCAGATGCTAGTGGATAGAGTCGCGCGCCACATGCAGGATGTCTCCAATACTAATATCGATGATATCCGAAGAGTGGTTCAAGAAGCGAACTTAGAAATTTACCAATACGCACAAAATCACTTAGACGGTAAAACGATGGGAACAACACTTGTTTTGTTGTTTATTCAGGATGGGTATTACCACTGTCTTTGGGTGGGGGATAGCCGAATTTACCAGCTTAGAAGTGGTAATTTTGTCCAAAAAACACGTGATCATAGTCAAGTCATGGACTTAGTGGATCAGGGCTTATTGGCATTTGAAGATGCCGAATCTCACCCTCTTGCAAATGTTATTACCAGAGCTGTTGGGGTCGACGAAAGTGTCACTATTGATCAAGTTTCAGGGCAGTTGGCTGACGGCGATCAGTTTCTACTCTGTAGCGATGGACTCTCTAAGGAACTTACGAGTGATGAAATTCATCGGACATTGTATGCAGACTCAGTCAACCAAGCTGGATTAGCACTCATGCATTCGGCTTTGGTTCGGGGCGCAAGTGATAACGTAACTTGTGCTTTGATCAAAGTTCGCCAAGCGCAAACGGAGTGCGAAACAGTAACTAGAGAAGACGCGACAATACCTGTCTTTCTAAGAGGGAGAGCTTATGAGTAATGAAATGTTTGATTGGTATGAACAAGCGTTGGCCCCTATATCTCAAGAAAATCCTACAGGTGTTGATCCTAGAGAGGATGTATCACCACAGTCTGCTTACTATCGGTTGAAAGATCAGCGTATGGCCGCCCGCAACGCTGAACGTAATGCTCTTATAGAAGAAGAAAGTATCTATACCCACAGTAATTTATGGCGAGTATTTATTGAAGATGTCCCAGAAATACTCACGAATCAGTCTAAAGATTTGGAATTTGTTGCCTGGCTTATAGAAGCCCTAACTCGATTGTATGGTTTTCGTGGTATGGGCGTTGGCTACAAACTCGCAACCAGTTTAATTGAGAACTTTTGGGATGATCTGTACCCAATGCCTGATGAAGATGGTATTGAGACAAGAATATCGGCGATTATTGGCCTCAATGGTATCGATAGTGAAGGAACACTTATTTTTCCAATTGCTTGTATACCATTGACTGACTTAGGCGTGGAGCAAGCTTATGCCTATTGGGAATATCAGCAAGCTATAGAGCTTGAGCGCTTAGACGAAGATAAGCGCCGAAATCGAGTCGAGCTTGGGGCTGTTGAGCTATCTGAAATTACAACTACGGTTAAGTCGACTTCTGATACGTTTTATCGAGAATTAATCACGGATTTGGAGTTCGCTACAGAATCATTTAATGAGTTCAGTCAGCGATTAGACGAAGCGGTCGGTGATGTGACTCCTAGCTCTTATATATCAAAAAGACTCGAATCAATACACTCGGCATTAAAGCACCTTCTAGGAGATCGTTTCAATCAACCACAAGCCGTGTTTGAAGAGCTAGAGGATCTTGATGAATCTTCTTCTGAACAACCGTTAAGTTCACAAAGTTGTGATGCATTATTAGCGACAAACATGAAATCACGAGAGCAGGCAATTAGACAATTGCAGCAAGTAGCTGATTTCTTCCGAGAGAGTGAACCTCACTCACCAGTTTCTTACTCCATCGAACAGATTATTCGTTGGTGTGGGATGCCTCTGCCGGAGTTACTGGCGGAACTTATCTCCGACGGGGATGCAAAGAAAAGCTACTTCCGTTTGGTTGGCATAGCAGAACAAAATGAAAATTAATAAAGGGAGAATGGTATGACGAGTATCCACTCGAAACTATCACGAGTACGGAAGCCTCGTGTCCACATTACCTATGATGTTGAAACTGAAGGTACGACTCTTAAGAAAGAACTGCCTTTTGTTGTAGGTGTAATGGGTGACTTCGCTGGTCAAAACACAGAAGCGTTGAAGCCATTAAAAGACCGCCGTTTTATTCAGATCGATCGAGATAACTTTGACGATGTACTCAAAAAAATGAATCCATCGGTGAAGTTTAAAGTTGCGAATAAGCTTGCGAATGATGATTCACAGTTTGAGGTCGATTTAAACTTTAAATCAATGCAAGACTTTGAGCCTGCTGCGATCGTAAATCAAGTTGATCCACTACGCCAATTGATGGAAACGCGTAATAAACTGCGTGATTTGATGACAAAAGTTGACCGCTCAGAAGAGCTTGAAAATATCCTAGAGGATGTTTTGAACAATACAGACAATCTGGCAAGACTTGCAGGCGAGTTAGATCTTGGCAAGAAAGCGAAGTCAGACAGTACTGAAGGAGCGGAATAATGACGACTGAAGCTGAAAAACAGTTAGATCCAACTGTTAATGAACAGACAACTTCATTCTTAGATCAAGCTATTGGTGCGACTAAGCAGACCGAAGCTTCTCGTGCTGAGGAGCTGATTAAAACGCTCGCTGAAGAAGCAATGAAAGGGACAGTTACTTGGAACAAAAACCTAACAGTAACTTTTCGTGAAGCGATTAATTTGCTCGATAGGCAGATTTCTGATCAGTTGTCTGAAGTAATGCATCACCCAGAATTACAGAAACTCGAAGGTTCTTGGCGCGGCTTAAATTATCTAGTGATGAATTCAGAGACCAGCTCTACTCTGAAAGTTCGCATGATGAGTATGACCAAGAAAGAGCTACATAAAGACTTGAGCAAAGCTGTTGAGTTTGATCAAAGCCAGATCTTTAAAAAGGTTTACGAGTCTGAGTTTGGTAGTGCTGGTGGTGAACCGTATGGTGCATTGATTGGAGACTATGAGTTTACCAACCACCCAGAAGATATTGAGTCGTTACGCCTAATGTCAAATGTAGCGGCTTCTGGCTTCTCTCCATTCTTGTCCGCGGCTTCACCAGCACTATTCGGCTTTGATGAGTGGACTGAGCTGTCAAAACCACGCGACCTAGATAAGGTATTTGAATCACTAGAATACGCCCAATGGCGTTCGTTCCGCGAGAGTGCCGATTCGCGCTTCGTTAGTCTGACGATGCCAAAAGTCCTTGCTCGTTTGCCATACGGACAAGCTACCGCTCCAGTCGAAGAGTTTGGGTTTGAAGAGTTCGAAGTAGATCCTGTTTCAGGTATTGCTGTTAACGCTGAACATAACGACTACTGTTGGATGAACTCTTCGTATGTTCTTGGTGTTAAGTTAACCGACGCATTTTCAAAATATGGATTTTGTACTGCCATCCGTGGTGCAGAAGGCGGCGGTCGAGTGGATAACTTGCCAACGCATTTCTTCATGAGTGATGATGGCGACCCTGATATGAAGTGCCCAACAGAGATTGGTATTACCGACAGACGTGAGGCGGAGCTTGGTAAGCTTGGTTTCTTACCGCTTTGTCACTACAAAAACACCAACTATGCAGTGTTCTTTGGTGCGCAAACCTGTCAAAAACCAGCGAACCATGAATCCCCTGAAGCAACGGCCAATGCGGCCATTTCTGCCCGCCTACCTTATATGATGGCAACATCTCGTTTTGCGCATTATTTGAAAGTAATGGCTCGAGATAAAATTGGTAGCTTTATGGAAGCAGAAGACGTTGAGTCTTGGCTGAACCGCTGGATCCTAGGTTACGTCAATGCTTCTGAAGGCGGTGGTCAAGAGATCAGAGCGAAATACCCTCTAGCAGACGCTCGTGTTCAGGTTAAGGAAATTCCTGGCGCACCTGGTTCTTACAATGCCGTAGCATGGCTGAAACCTTGGTTGCAAATGGAAGAACTGACTACATCTTTGCGACTTGTGGCCAAGATCCCTCAGTCAGGTGGATAAGAAATGAATTGGCTGGTCGAAAGGCCAGCCATGACCAATCTTTATGTTCTAGATGGAATTAGCAGTGTCACTTAACTTTCGCGACCCTAGCAAGCTAAAACATGAGTTTAGTACCGGAGGCTATGCTGAACTTGATAGCCCGTGGTTGACTCGATTCAATGAATCTTCTGATCTTGTAGCGTCAGCGCGAATTTGGCTAGAAGGTACACGTTCAAGAGATTTGGACAGCTTTCGTCATAGTGTGATGAACACAATTAACCGCATTGATGAGCTATTAGAATCTCAACTAAATGAAATATTACATCATCCTGAGTTTCAACAGCTCGAAAGGGGGTGGGTTGGAGTTAGGTATTTATGTGAACAGGTTGATTCTCATTCATCGGATTCTGTAAAAGTTAAGGTTTTAACGGCGACATGGAATGAAATCAGTAAAGATGCTTTAAAAGCCATCGAGTTTGACCAATCAGCACTATTTAAGTTGCTCTATCAAAATGAATATGGCATGGCAGGGGGAGAACCCTTTGGTGTGGTGGTTGGAGATTATCAGCTTCGCTGTGATCCTAGTAAAAATTATTTTGATAGAGATCTGTCTGTGTTGAGTAAGATCTCTCAGTCTGCAGCTGCAGCATTCAGCCCATTTATCATGTCTGCATCGCCAGAGATGTTTGGTGTTGATAGTTTCGCTCAACTCTCTGCGATAAGAGATATAGCAGCCCAATTTGAACAGGAAGATTATGCAAAGTGGCGTAGTTTGAGAGATAACGATGACGCTAAATTTATTGGTTTGACTGCACCTAACGTCTTGTTCCGTCAGCCATACAAAAGTGATGGCTCGCGGAATGATAAATTCAATTTTCAAGAACACGTCTGCGACTCCAACCGAGATTTGCTATGGGGGAGTAGTGCGTACTGTTTTGCTGCTGTATCAATTAGAGCATTTCAGGAACATGGTTGGTTCACGCATATGCGAGGGATTAAACAAGGCGATTACAGTCAGGGTATTATCGTCGCTCCTACAAGGAGCAAGATGCGTGTTAATGGCAAGAATGATCGTGAAAGATGTCCGTTAAACTTGAAAATCTCTGAGAGAAAAGAACAAGAATTGTCTGAGTGCGGTTTTATTTCTATTTCTCCAATACCTGAGACCGATATGGTAGGGATGACCTCGAATGTATCTCTCTACAAGCCCAAACAATACGCAGAAAAGCATATTTCAACGAATGCAAAACTGACATCGATGTTGCAATACACATTGTGTGTATCGCGAGTCGCACATTATCTCAAGGTTATGGGGCGTGACAAAATTGGTGGGTATCAAGACGCGGAAAGCCTAGAGCGTGACTTTCAACGCTGGTTACATCAGTACACTACCGCATCAGATGAAGCGTCTGATGAGCTTCGGGCTAAATACCCCCTAAATGAAGCGAAAATTACAGTTCGAGAGAAAAGAGAAACTCCTGGACATTATTACTCAGTTATCCATTTGCGACCGCATTTTCAACTCGATCAAATGGTATCTAGCATTAAATTAATTACCGAATTATCACCAGAGCACATGGTGTAAGGAAATAACAATGACTCAATGGAAAAATGCTTTGTCCCAAGGCCTATTGCAACACGCTCTAGAGCAATTAATTGATGAAATTAAAGCAACCCCTAAAGATGCGAGCTTGAGAAGTTCCTTCATTGAGCTTCTTTGCATTGATGGGGACTTCGAGCGTGCGGACGCTCAGCTCATGCAATCGATTAAATTGTTTCCTGAGTATCTGCCTGGTGCAAGTCAGCTACGACATTTAGTGAAAGCAGCTCAAGCTAGAAAGGATTTTATCAATGGTGCGGCTAGTGCCAAAGTATTAGGTGATGAGGAATTAACTAAAGAGCTTGTTCGATTTAATCTTGCTCTCGGAAATCAAGAGTACGAAGAAGCGTCACGTCTATCGCATCGCATTGAAGAGCATCGCACTATTAAAGGGTTTAACGTAAACGGCACAAACTACGAAGATGCTAGAGATATTGATGATCGTTTAGGTGGTTACATTGAACTGTTTTCTACAGCAGGTAACTATTTTCTTGTACCCATATCGAGAATCCATACGCTAGAAGTTAAAGCACCTACTTCTTTGTTAGAGAGTATTTGGCGACCTGTCGAGTTTGATATCGATGGACTTGGTGAAGGCGAAGGCCATATGCCGTTGACATATGTTGACTCAGAGACCGATGCGCAAAAGTTAGGTCGAGAAACGGATTGGAAGCAGATTGGTGAGCAAGAATCTTTTGTTGGCTTGGGTCAAAAATGTTGGTTAGTCGGTGACTCAGCGCTTCCAATCTGTGATTTGACTACATTATTAGAACAGAAACAAATAGCGTAGAAATATCATGTCGTTAACCGTTTCTCTGCTCGACAAATTGATAGATAGTGATCCTCTCACTCGAGATGAGAAAGACTTCCCTGCAAGCCAGCAACAGATGTTGAGCAGCTTACTTAGAGATCTAGAGTCGATGCTGAATAGTCGTATTGGATGGAAAAATATTCCTGATGATCTTCTAGAGGTTCGTTATTCAATATTGAACTATGGGCTGCCAGATTTTTCCTCAATGCCCTATAGCAGCCAAGAAGGGCAGAATCAGCTTTGCGACATCGTTCATGATGCAATTAAAGAGTTTGAGCCGAGGTTAAGGAACCCTCATGTCCAGATTTCGGACGAGAAAAACGCTATTGATAGGGTATTGAGGTTACAGATAAATGCCACTTGCTTAATTGATAACAGTATTCATGAAGTGCGATTCAATTCTGAAGTAGAGCCGGTAAATTTAGGTATGAAACTGAGTAGAGCAAAATGAGTGAAGAGTTTCTCAAGTACTATAATCGCGAGTTAGCTTATTTGCGTCACAAAGGGCAAGAGTTTGGTGAGCAGTATCCCAAGATTGCCGCGAGACTTCGTATTAGTGAGGAACAGGTTGACGATCCACACGTAGAAAGATTGTTAGAAGGCTGCGCATTTCTAACAGCAAGGATTAGACAAAGCTTAGACAATAGTTACCCTCAGTTTACAGAGTCTTTGATGGGACAGTTATATCCGGATTTTCACGCCCCAATCCCGTCAATGTCAGTCATTAAAATGAGCTGTTCTAACTCCACTTCCTCTTATTTTGATGTAGAAGAAGGCGAGCGAGTTGTTATCGGTGCTACTGGATATCATGAATGCGAGTTTAGAACTTGTTATCCGGTCAGAATGTATCCTGTTGATGTGACCTCTGGCGTTTTTAAAAATGCGCCTTTCAAGCCAGTTGGCTCACGATGGGAAAGCAATGCTCATTCAGTTTTGAAAGTACAGCTCACGGCTCAAGATGAAGAGACTCCTCTTGGTGAAATGGGGATAGAACGGCTGCGCTTCTATTTAAACGGTCAATCTCAATTGACTTTTAAGCTCTACCAAATGCTGTTTCAAAACCTAATTGGTTTATCTGTTGTTGTGGATGGCAAAGAAGTTCGTCCTTTAACCAAAAGACATCTTTCTGAAGTGGGATTTTCAGAAGATGAGAAAGTTGTGCCATACAGTAAAAGAAGCTTTTCAGGAGCAAGATTACTTGTTGAGTATTTACACTTTCCTGAGAAGTTTATGTTCTTTGATATCACCGAACTTGGATTATCAGAGCTAGATCTTAGAGAGCAAGTCGAACTGTATTTTTACTTTGATACCAACGACGACTGGCTTCCAAAGCAAGTGGACGAAGAAAGCTTAATGGTAGGCTGTGTGCCTGTGATCAACTTATTTAAAAGTATTATGGAGCCTAAGCGTATTCTACCAACTGAATACGATTACCACTTGTCTCCACAATACCAAGAAGCTGAAAGTAATGAGGTTGTCTCAATTTCTGACGTAACGTTGAGAAACTGGAACAAAACGTACCACAATTTGCCATGTTATCACGCTGGTGAGCACACGCATTATACGAACACTAGTGAGATTTATTGGTTGATGAGACGTGAGGATAAGAACTGGGCTGGTGGGTATGATGAGCCAGGTAGAGAAACTTACATTTCTTTTGTTGATAAAAAACATCAATTGTTCAGCCCGGATAGCCGGGAAAACTGGTTAATGTACGTGGAAGCTGAGTGCTGTAACCGCAACTTAGCGCAGAAACTTCCATTTGGAGGTGGGCTGCCGCAAGTATCTTTACCGGAGGTAAATGACAATTTCGAATCTGTTCGTTGTTTAGTTTCTTTATCAGAAACTATTCGGCCAGAAATGGATGAAAGCACACGATGGCAGTTAACTAAGCTTTTAACTTTAAACCATTTTACCGAGGAAGATGGTTTAGCAACTTTGAAGCAGACCCTTAATCTCTATGCATTTTCTGGGACAGCAGAAACGAAAGCGGTAATCGATGCTTTAACTAAGTTAGAGTTTGAGCCGACTACAGGAAGAATTAGTCAGAAAGGCAAAGTTGGATTTGCGCACGGTATAAAAATTACTTTGACGGTTTCTGATCAAATTTTACCTAAAGAGCAGATCTTTCTCTTAGGTAGTGTTTTATCTGTTTACTTCTCGCAATATGCTGAAATTAACATTTTTACGCAGTTAGAAATAAGACTTAAGTCCACGGGAAAGTCTTTCCACTTATGGCCCGCATTAACTGGCGATAAGGTGTTGCTATGAGCGCAGAACAATTTTATCGAGAATTAAAGCAACATCCATTGTTTGAAGCGATTCATCTTATTGAACACGAAGTTCTGCAAGCAGAGGCGCAAATAGGAACAGATGCGTTACCGAAGCATGAAAAGCTAAACTTAAAGGTTAATCCATCATTAGGTTTTGAAAATGCTCAGCTTTGTGAACTGAAAAATATAGATGACAACAAGTTAGAGATTGAGACCAATTTAATAGGCCTAACGGGTGAGCAAGGTGTGCTTCCCCAGCACTATAGTGAATTAGCTTTACATCGCCAAAAAGAAGGCGATACGGCTATGGTGGACTTCTACGATATTTTCAATCATCGCTTATTATCTCTTTATTATCGATGTTGGCAATTGAGTCAGCTGACTGTTCAGTCTCGTGCGCATGCGCAGGGCGCGCGTTCGCCGTTAGAAAGCTGTAAATCGGCATTAACTGGGAAAGGGAGTTCACTGTCCCGGCACTATGGTGGTGTGTTTGCTTCACCAGTGAGAAGTAAAGGTGGACTAAAAAGTATTCTTGAATGTTTATCTGGATGCCAAGTAAAAGTTCATGAATTTCAAGGACAATGGTTACACCTTACGAAAGAAGAGCAAACACGCCTTGCATCCCGAACTATGCCTGAAGGGCAGTTTGCTCAACTTGGTGTAGGAGCTTCTTTGGGTTCGAAAGCATGGAATATCAACGCGGGGACAACAATAGAATTTCTGCCAAAAGATAAACAGCTAGTTAGTAAATTGCTTCCTAACCAACCCAATATAGCAATCATTAAGAACGCTGCTTATGAGCTGATTGGAAAACATAAACAACTGAAGTGGCAGCTCACCACCAAACATAGTTTGCTACCACAAGCTTGTTTATCGAAACAGCAGGGGCAGTTAGGTATTGGTTCTGTGCTTAAAAAACACGAACGTACAAAAGATCGAACTATAACAATTACTATTTAAAGGAAATGTAATGGCTTCACTCTCACTTTCAGCGTTGGTCGAAAGATTGTCTCCTCAGGCTAAGGAAACACTTGAACAGGCAGCTGCGATGGCAAGCTCCCGAACTCATCACAGTATTGAAATGTCTCACTGGTTAATGATGATTATCCGCCATCCTGACGATATTTACTCTGAAGTTTTTGACGAATTTGATGTCGATAAAATCAAGGTTGAAACCGATATTCAAAAGGCATTAGAAAAATACAAAACAGGATGCCAGTCGGTGCCTGGGCTATCAGCTCATACGGTGACTGTTATGCAAAATGCCTTGTTATCTGCAACCATTGAATTCAATCAAGAACAGTTGGGGTGCATCCATCTTTTATTTGCCTACTTGTCTGATGATACGTTAGTCAACATGGCTGGTTCGATTAGTCCTGAACTAAACAAGATAGAACCATCTCGCTTATTGAACTTTGAAGAAAGTAATGCGCCTCAATCAAGATCGAATGACTTAGCACAGTCAAACGCGAGTTCCGCCTTGAATCAATTTACAACAGACCTTACTGAGCAAGCTAGGGAAGGTAAAATAGATCCGGTGATTGGTAGAGATAATGAAATTCGCCTAATGATCGATATTTTATTAAGACGCCGACAAAACAACCCGATTCTTACCGGAGAAGCTGGTGTTGGAAAAACAGCCGTTGTTGAAGGTTTGGCGCAAAAGATCATTGATGGCGATGTACCTCCCGCTCTGCAAAATGTGGCAATTAAGTCTCTGGATTTGGCGTTACTGCAAGCCGGCGCAGGCATGAAAGGTGAGTTTGAAAACAGGCTTAAGAACCTTGTGAAGGAAGTAAACGACGCTCCACAGCCTATTATATTGTTCATTGATGAAGCTCATGGCCTAATTGGCGGTGGTGGGCAAGCGGGCCAAGGTGATGCGGCGAATATTCTGAAGCCAGCATTAGCGAGAGGTGAACTCAGAACGATCGCAGCAACAACGTGGGCAGAGTATAAAAAGTATTTTGAAAAAGATGCAGCTTTAACTAGGCGTTTTCAAGTCGTAAAGGTTGATGAGCCAGCCCCTGAGCTCGCGATCGAAATGTTACGAGGCTTACTTGATGTAATGGCACAACACCACGATGTTCATATCACTAACCAAGCTCTCAATGCAGCGGTCCAACTCTCAGCTCGATACATTAATGGTCGTCAACTGCCAGATAAAGCGGTTTCTGTTTTAGATACGGCCTGTTCTCGAGTTGCGTTAAGTCAGTCATCTACACCGGGAGGCCTAGATGCGAAAAGAAACAAACTTAAAGCAAAGCAAGCTGAATATGAGCATCTTAGCCAAGAGAATCGGCTAGGAGCATCTCTTGATGTGCAGCTGCAAGGTGTCCGAAAAGAGATTGATGCGCTATCTAATGACATTATTGAATTAGAAGTACTTTGGGAAAAAGAAAAAGAATGGGTAAGTGAAGCTAAGTCACTTAGAACCCAAATAATCCAGGAGGGTTCTGAGACTGCGAGAGACAAGTTACAAGAGCTTGAAAATAACCTCTCCGCTAACTCACAGCCCTTAGTTTTTTCGCATGTAAATGAAGCGCTAATCGCAGAAGTTATTTCGGATTGGACCGGTATACCGCTGGGTAAACTTCAGGATGATGAAATCCAAGCAGTATTGGGTTTGAAAGAAAGTTTGTGTAAGCGAGTTGTCGGGCAGGATCACGCTTTAGAGCTCATGTCTGAAGTGATAAAAACCGCGAGTGCGCAGCTCACGGATGAGACACGACCAAATGGTGTATTTCTCCTAACCGGACCAAGCGGAGTGGGTAAAACCGAATCGGCTTTGGCGATTGCAGAGAAAGTGTATGGTAGTGAAGAAAATGTCACGACTATCAATATGTCGGAATTTAAGGAAGAGCATAAAGTCTCATTGCTATTAGGTTCTCCTCCTGGTTATGTCGGTTATGGAGAAGGAGGTGTACTGACTGAAGCTGTTAGACGTAAACCTTATAGTGTAATTCTCCTCGATGAAATGGAAAAAGCGCACCCTGGTGTTCAAGATATTTTTTATCAGGTATTTGATAAAGGCTCAATTAAAGACGGTGAAGGTCGAGATATAGACTTTAAAAACACTATTATTATTATGACCGCGAACACAGGGACCGAAACGACGATGTCTTTGTATTCTGATCCTGATTTAGCGCCTGAGCCGTCAGCGCTAAAAGATGCTTTACGCGATGATTTGTTGGTTGACTTTAAACCAGCATTTTTAGGGCGTGTGAATGTATTACCTTATTTGCCTCTATCAAGAAAAGTATTGATAGAAATAACAAAATTAAAGTTGGATAAAATTACGAATCGTATTCGTAAGCACTATAACGCTGACCTGTTTTTTGATGAGGAACTAATTAATGATATTGTAGACAATAGCAATGAGTCTGGGAGTGGTGCGCGTGTGGTACAAACAACCATAGAAAATACATTGCTTCCGAAGATTTCTCATGAAATATTGCATGCAATTCTTAATGATAAGACGTTTGATGAAATTATTGTTAAAGGTACAACTAGTGGACTTGATGTCTCAATAGTTTAACATCCTTTACACTCTCAATAATAATTGGGAGTTGGTTCATATTAACTATTATTTTTTATAAAAAACGCTTAAATTAAATCTTATTTAAAGATATAACAGGGCGTATTTAAAATGAAGTTTTTGATACATTAATCACTAATTATCACCAAACGTCAGATAATTAAATTATTACGATATATGTCAATTAATAATGCTATAGGAGATTAGCATGCAGTCTAATACGTATCTTAAATACGCAGATATTAAGGGTGAGGCAACAGCCGAGCAATACAAAGATTTGATTACACTACTATCTGTAGATTGGAGTGTAGGTCGTGAGATCTCATCATACACTGGTACAGCGATGGACCGTGAAGCGAGCGCTACTCGTCTATATGATTTGACTATCACTAAACTTCAAGACCGTTCTTCTCCTGACTTATTTAAAGAAGCGACGATTGGTAAAGGTAAACCAGCGGTTTTCCATATTACTAAGCAGGGTGAGAAGGTTGAAGAGATCATGAAGATCGAACTGACTGATGCGATGATTTCTAACTACTCAGTTTCTATCCAAGACGATCGTCCAGTTGAAACTATCACAATTTCTTACACAGAAATGATGATGACAGTGACTCCTACTGACGATAAGAACAACACTTCTGCTCCATTGGTATACGGCTACAGCGGTGTTAAAGGTCAACAAATGTAATTTTCATGCGGGGGAGTATTCCTCCGCATTTTTTTGAAAGAAGTATTTAATGAAAAGAGCAACTCAAGATAACAATTTCATCCGAATTTCTTCGCCATTCGGTAAAGATGCCATCATACTAAACTCGTTTGAGTATAGAGAAGAGATCTCAGAACTTTTTTCATTGCGTGCTAAAGCTTACTTTAATGATCAACGAAGTGAGTTAAACGAAATTATTGGTAAGGAAGTTACCATTACCCTTGAAAATAATGAGGATGTTTCTTCAAATCCTCGTTATATGCATGGTTATGTTTCTGCTGCAAGATTAGAAGGGAAAAGGGTTTCTAATACACATAAAGGCGAAAATTATAAAAACATAGAATTATTAATAGAGCCTAAATTACGTTTCGCTGAATATCGAAAAAATTGCAGAATATTTCAGCATAAAGATATAAAGGAAATTATCTCTGAAGTACTATCGGAACATAGTGTTGCCTTTAGTTTTGAGTTAACCAAGTCCTATCCTAAATACACATACAAAGTACAATATGAAGAATCAGATCTTGAATTTGTTCGACGTCTGTTATCGGAGGAGGGGCTATCATTTAGTTTTACACATACTAAGTCTGCCCATACGCTCAATATTTTTGATGACATCAGTTTTTATAAGCCGGGTACTGAGTTTTTAGTCGATTTTGATACAGGTACGGCGAAATCTAGCCACATTTCTTCTTGGCATGAAACGCAAATTCTGACTACTAAAGCGAGTCAAAAGTCAGGCTATAACATGCTCAAGCCTTCTTCGAATCCTAAAAATACTGCAAAGGGTGAAAGTGATTTTTTTACAGTACCTGGAAGCGAGTATTTTGAATACATGGGTGAAATGGAGAGCAATGATCAATACGCACTGAGAAACACGCATGCAATAGAAGCACTACAGCAAAATGCATATTTGTGTCGTGGCGAGGCTACGTGCAGAACATTCAGTGTGGGCAAGTGCTTCAAGTTTAAAAAGCATGAAGATAAATCTCGAGTCGGCAAAGAATATGTACTGTCTTCTGTTTTTTTGTCTGCTGCTGTTTATAACCAGACTGGTCAAGGTGGGACCGGTGCGCAAGGTGTCAAAGTCTCGTTTAGTTGTGTTGACTCAAAGACAATCCTGCGTCCTTCAGTTAACTACCCGAAACCTCAGATGAAAGGTTTGCAAACCGCAGTAGTTACGGGGAACAAAGATGGTGAAATTTACATAGACAAACATGGCCGTATCAAAGTTCAGTTTCACTGGGACCGTGTTGGTAAATACGATGTAAATAGTTCATGTTGGATTCGTGTTGCGCAAAATATTGCAGGTAACGGATGGGGGTCGGTGTTTCACCCTAGAGTCGGACAAGAGGTCATCGTCGAGTTTGTTAACGGAGACCCTGATCAACCAATCGTTACGGGGTCACTATATAACGGTAGTCAACTCCCTCCTTACGCTTTACCAGAGCAAAGTTCTCAGAGTGGTTATAAATCACGCTCTGTACAAAAAGGTACATCCAATTTTAATGAGTTGCGCTTCGATGATAAGCCTGGTGAAGAGCACATTTATCTTCATGCTGAAAAACTGTTCCAAATGCTAGTTGAAGACTGTGTTGATATCGCCGTTGAAAACAGTAAAACCGAAAAAGTGACCAATGATGTTAATCAAGAGGTTGGTCAGAACGCGAGCTTGAAAGTAGGTAAAAACTTTTCGAATGAAACGGGTGAAGTACTGTCTTTTAATGCAGGAAAGAGCGTCGAGATCAAAGTAGGTGGTGCTTCTATTCAGATGTCTAGCTCTGGAGAAATCAATATCAAAGGTAATAAAATATCCATTAACGGCTCAGCTATTGCTCTTAAAGCTGGGCAAATTTCATTGAACTAAGGTGATTTAAAGTGGGTAAACCAGCCGCAATTTTGGGCAGCTTTCATCTTTGCCCTAAAAAAACAGGAAAGATACCGCATGTCGGTGGTCCCGTCGTTGTTGGTTCACCAAACGTAACGATTGGCGGTATACCTGCGGCAAGACAAGGCGACAAGCTTATTTGTATCGGTCCTCCGGATAGTATCTCAGCAGGTTCTTCTAGCGTAACAATCAACGGTAAACCAGCCGCGAGAGTCGGCGATTCAACGTCTCATGGTGGCAAAATTCTATCTGGTATGCCTACGGTTTTAATCGGAGGCTAGATGCCACTCGCATTTCAAACGCATCTTCTATCCTTTAATGGCCGTTCACACACCGTTCGCGAGATAGCTGATGATTCTTTTAGATTGTCCGAGGAAATCCGACCCCCTGACTTTGCTCAATCAATAGATGAGCATATATTAAGCCTCGTGCGCTCTGAGCGCGAGAGTCTTGAGCAAGTTGATATCAAAGGGAATCTCTGTGTTCTTTTACCATCTTCGGTAGACAAAAGTTTGCTTAAAGCATTGATAAGCGAGCTTTCTATTTTCGTTGGCCAAACTGTCAATACTGAAATTTACTTTTATCCTTATGGCCAAGCTGCATTTTTGATGGCACTAAATCGGATAAATCGTGAAGTTAATGAAACGCAAGCGACTTGGATACTGGCTATAGAGGTTACGAGTGATGTAGAAGGGCATGTCAAACCTCAAAGCTCTATCATTTTAACCAAGTGCTTTTTTCGACATTCAGGTCTTGTGCCTGATGTTGTTCGAATTGATTTAGATGCCAAACAACAACGCATCGCCGTGGACAAGGTGTTTAAGCAATTAGGAGTAAGTTGTGAACATCCACTCAGTCAATTGTATTTATCCGTTAATAAGGAAGAACCGCAATGGTTAAACTCAATGCAATTCTTGTCTCCGTGGGTGACCGATCAAACTCAGTATCAATTTGTTGATATCAAACTTGGCGGATTGGGTGCATGTGGCGGCGTTTTAAAAGCGTTAGTGATTGATGAGCTTCAAAGAAGCAGCCCCTGCCCAGACTTTCACGTGTTGCAAGCGGACATCGAGTCAGATGGCTATGCGGTAGGAGTAATATACAATTGGCGTAGTGAATAGGTCTGGCTATTGCTTTTCCTTCTAGTAGTAGTAGCTGAGGTTTTAGTGATGCAAATGTTATGGGGGATTGACTCGAAACTGGCCCTTTAATGATGTTTGGACAATGACTAGGCGCAGCTTGCTTTTCAA
The DNA here is from genome assembly GCF_033337395.1 of Vibrio sp. YT-19(2023). Lineage (NCBI taxonomy): Bacteria > Pseudomonadati > Pseudomonadota > Gammaproteobacteria > Vibrionales > Vibrionaceae > Vibrio > Vibrio sp. YT-19(2023). The sequence continues at coordinate 111,520 of NZ_JAWOQN010000017.1, forward strand.
AATAGCTTTGCTCACCGCGTTTTTACAGTGTTCTTCTCGCTTTCTGATTAAATAGCCAGCCATAGAACACAAACCACATGAAAAGCTGTTCGACTCAAGATATCCTTACCGAAATAAAATAACTTGAGTTTTGGCTTGTTCGAGATCCCACCCGTGACGCATTCCTTTTTATAAACGGTACATGGACTCTGACAGAAGCAAGCCTACTCATAGAATTGGCGGAAAGTGAATTCGAATGAAGTTTATCCACACCTCAGATTGGCATCTTGGTCGACAATTCCACAACGTATCACTACTCGAAGATCAACAAGCAGTACTCGAACAACTGATTAACTATATTGAACGCAACCCCGTCGATGCAGTTGTAGTGGCGGGAGATATCTATGACCGTTCGGTGCCACCAACGGTTGCAATAGAACTGTTAAATCGAGTCGTGAAACGCATTTGTACCGAGTTAGAAACACCAATGATATTGATATCTGGCAACCATGATGGTGCAGAAAGGCTAGGTTTCGGCTCAGAGCAAATGAAAAATGCAGGTCTCCATATTGTTAGCAACTTTGAAGAGATGCTCACTCCCATCATCATAAAAACGGACTCTGCGGACGAGGTCGCGTTTTATGGTATGCCTTATAACGACCCTGAACAGGTCAGGTTTGCCTACAAAGCCTCGGTATCCACTCATGATGAGGCTCATCAATTGCTTGTTGAGCAAATTAAAGAGCGCTTTATCTCTAAGCAAAAGCGCGTGCTCGTGAGTCACTGTTTTGTTGATGGGGCTATCGAGTCAGACTCTGAACGACCATTATCTATTGGTGGTTCTGATCGCGTGAGTCATGAACACTTCTTAGATTTTGACTACGTCGCACTTGGTCATTTGCATCAGCCTCAAAAGAAAGGCGCAGAGCATATCCGTTACTCTGGCTCTCTCATGAAGTATAGCTTTGGTGAACAGAACCAGAGAAAAGGTTTCACGTTAGTTGAACTGGACAAGAAAGGATTCGTTTCTGCAAAGCATATTGATCTTACGGCTCCTCATGAAATGCGTATTGTAGAGGGCGAGCTGGATAAAGTTATTGAGCAAGGGAAAACAGACCCCAAGAATGAAGATTATTTGTTAGTTCGTTTGATGGATAAACATGCGATTTTAAACCCAATGGAAAAACTTCGTTCAGTGTATCCAAACGTTTTACACCTTGAGAAACCTGGCATGTTAATTGGGGTAGAGCAGGAAATGGCGCAAGCAAAGTTGGCGCGAAGCGAAATTGATATGTTCCGAGATTTTTTTATTGAGGCGCAAGATAGCCAGTTGTCTAAAGAGCAAGAGCAAGCTGTTACTGACATTATTAAGCAATTATCACAGCAATAGGGACCAAAGATGAAACCAATTAAACTAACCATGCAAGCCTTTGGTCCGTTTGCAAAAACTGAAATCATTCATTTTGAGAAGCTTGGCAGTAACCCTCTATTTTTGATTAATGGTCCTACAGGTTCCGGTAAAACGTCGATCTTAGATGCCATTTGCTTCGCCCTTTATGGTGAAACCACAGGTAATGAGCGACAAGGTATTCAGATGCGGTGTGACTTATCCGCGCAAGACTTACCAACCGAAGTAGTTCTCGAATTTTCGTTACACGGTAAACAATACCGAGTTGTTCGATCCCCTGAGCAGGAAGCGCCCAAGGCCCGTGGTGAAGGGATGACGATTAAAAAGCACACTGCGGCTCTTTATGAACTCGGTGAGACTGAAACGCTTATCACCAGCAAGACGACTCAGGTTAAAACTGAAGTTAGCAATATTATTGGCTTGAATGAAACTCAATTTCGTCAAGTTATGGTGTTGCCTCAAGGAAAATTCCGAGAACTGTTGCTTGCTAGTTCTAAAGAGCGTGAAGAAATTTTTGGCCAGCTCTTTCAAACTGACATATATAAAAAAATTGAGTACGCGCTCAAAGATAAAGCGAGTGCAATTAGTAAAGCGAAAGGCGAATTTGATAATCAAATTCGAGGTGCTTTACAAGTTGCAGAAGCGAGTTCTGAACAAGAACTATTACAACAACTGGAACAAGTAACTAAGCAATTAGAGTCTGATAAAAAGAATGAGCAAGCAGCGTTAGATAAGCTCAATACTGCTAAATCTGAATTGCAAAAAGCGGAAACCTTGAATGGAGAGTTTTCGAAACGAGAGCAAGCAGAAAGCGCACTCAAGCTGCATCTAGAACACTCAGATTCGATAAAAGCTCGTCAACAGCAATTAGAAAACGCTAAAAATGCCAATAAGATAGAGTTGCCCTACATCTCATTACAAAATGCAAAAGCTCAAACGCAAGATCTTAGGCAAAAAATCGTAGCTTTGAAAGAGAGTCTCGAAAAAGCTCATGTCGTTGCGAGAGAACAAGAAAACTTGCAGCAAAGTGCAAAAGAGGCCGCGGCAAAGGTCCCGCAGTTAACGCAACTGCAGTATCAGCTTGAAAGTATGAAAAACAAGTTGGTCGAGAAAGACAATTTGGAAAGTAAAATAACGGCGGGTTATCAACAAAAACAACAATTTGAAGCAACGTTAAAACAGTACATAGAACTAAAAGATAAGTTAACGTTACAGGCCCAGCAGGGACAGAAGGAGCTAGAGAAAGCACGAGTTGATGTTGCGCTTATTGGCAGCATCGATGCGGAAATAAAACAAAAACAACGGCTGTTACAGGATCTACAAAAGCTGCATGATCTTACTTTAGAGCTCTCTAAACTCAATGCGCTAACTGTAGGCAAGCAGCAGTCACTACACGAAGCCAGTCAGCGCTATATGCAGCGTCAACAAGCCGCTGATACGATAGAGCTTAAGTGGCACAACGCTCAAGCGGCAGTATTAGCGCAGCGACTAAAAGCAGGTGAAGCATGCCCGGTGTGTGGTAGCGAAACGCATCCTAACCCCGCAACGTTTGTTGAAGAAGCCGTTACAAAAGAGCAAGTTCAGGCGGCTAGAGCGAAAGAGCGAGAAGCTCAAACCTTGTTGAACCAACTAAGCAATCAGCTAGAACAACATAACGTTGTCATTAGTCAGTATCAGAATCAGTATAACCAGTTGAAAGAGGAGTTGGGTGAGTATGCTACATCTGAGATCTCGACGGTTCAAAATGATTTGCAAGCGCTTAATGCTCAACTCCTACGTCTACAAGCTATTGATATTGAAAAGCTAGAAAAGAACGTTGAACAGCTTAATCAACGCTGCGTCGTGGGTGAAAATAAAATTCATGAGCTGCAGAATCAAATGGCGGCAAATGAATCAACCGTTAAAGCGAACCAAGAACAATTGGCTCAATCACAAGCTTCTATTGACCCAAAATACAGTTCCGCTGACTTGCTTGAACGTGAAATTTTGCTGACAAAAGAGCAAATTCTGAGTTTGAACACAGGCTTAGAAAAGGCGCAAAACGCTTTGCAGCAAGCGATATTGGAGAAATCAAATGCGGAAAGTCACTTAGCGACGAACAAGCAGTGGTTATCTGAGTCAGAGCAAAAACTTAGCCAAGCAGAATTAGCGTGGAATGAGGCACTACAGGCGAGTAAATTTGAGGATGAAAGCCATTATCTAAGTAGTCGAGTGGGAGATGATGAACTTCAAGCCTGGCAGCAAGAAATAGACAGCTTCAAACAGGCACAAACCAAGCTTGAGCAAACACTACATGATTTAAATCATGCATTGAAAGATCTTGAAAGGCCTAATTTAGAGTCGTTTAACGACAGGTTAACCACTCTGCAGACGCAATATATTGAAGTAAGGAATCAACTTGATACCACACGCTCAATATTTGAACGTCTTGAAAAGGTTCGTAAAGATATTGCCGTGTTGCATGAGAAAAATAGTAAGTTAGAAGAAGAATACAAAGTCTTTGGTACGTTGTACGACGTTGCTAGCGGTAAAACAGGCAGCAGGGTTAGCCTACATCGCTTTGTTCTTGGTGTACTGTTGGATGATGTGCTGATTCAGGCCTCTCAACGCTTAAGCCTTATGAGTAAAGGGCGCTATATTCTTGCTCGAAAAACAGAGGGCTTCAAAGGCGCTGCGGGTCGCGGCTTAGATTTAATGGTTGAAGATGGCTACACAGGAAAAACGCGTGATGTTGCGACACTTTCCGGCGGTGAATCATTTATGGCAGCGCTTGCTCTGGCACTTGGTTTGTCGGATGTTGTGCAATCCTATAGTGGCGGTATCCGTTTAGACACTTTATTTATTGATGAGGGCTTCGGTAGTTTAGACCCAGAGTCTTTAGATCTTGCTATTCAAACGCTAGTGGACCTGCAACAGACTGGGCGCATGATCGGTGTTATTTCTCACGTTTCTGAGTTGAAAGAACAAATGGCGCAGAGGATTGATGTAGAACCATCAAGACTTGGTTCAACGGTGTCGATTAAATCTCAATGTCGCTTCGCTGTCTAATTCAGTGACTACTGTTAGATCAAAAAGCCCCTAATGTTGGGGCTTTCTGACTAAGTCGCTACTGTTCGCAAAAGTGGCCTTCTTTTGGCGATTGGGTAATCGCATATTCGCCATCGAGGTTGCGATAAACAATCGTGTTCCAAACAGAGCCATCATCCAATTCAAACTCAATAGCATAGTTGACGCCACTAACGATTTGCGCGTGAACATTCAGTATTTGTTTAAACGACGCTATTGTGTCCATTTTCTTTAAAACAAAGGCCATTGCCTTTTGTGCATCAGGGGTCGCGTTAAACTCATTCCACCCACCTGGCATGTTTCCTTGTGCATTACATACATCTGCCGAGGTCGTTAATTGTGTCGTTTCGCTCGGCTTTTCCTGCTGACAACCTGCAAGTAACACCAAAAGTGCACAAACTGACACTGTTTTTAATTTCATAACAATAACCTCTGTCTATAACGCAACGTATTATAGGAGGGTGATATGCCTACGAATGTCTATGTTGTGCAAAGTTTCTATATGCATAGGGTTAAATGCTGACAAAATATACAAGCATGGTCAGCTTGTAAGTCAAAAATAGAGCAATCTTGTTAACGATTTGCTGAGATGACGAGGTTTCGGTGTTCAGCGCGCTATTGATGATGAAGAATTGTGATGTGTCCCTATTAGGGCGATGGTGCGGCTTAGTGATCGATTTGTTATCTTCTAGAGTAAAATCAATCACTAATTAAAATTTAGGTGTTGTATGAAATCGATAAAAATATTTTTACTTTTGTCACTTGCAACTTTATTTGGTTGTACCTCGAAGCCGGATGGGGTGGAACCCGTGAATAATTTCGATTTAGAGCCATATCTAGGTAAGTGGTACGAAATTGCACGCCTAGACCATTCATTTGAGCGAGGCTTATCCAACGTTACCGCTGAGTATCAGGTTCGCGAGGATGGTGGGGTTAAGGTGATAAACCGTGGATATTCCGAAGAAGAGCGACAGTGGTCAGAAGCTGAAGGCAAAGCTTATTTTGTTGAAGATAAAACGGTTGGACACTTAAAGGTTTCCTTTTTTGGGCCAATATACTCTTCTTACATTGTTTTTGAGCTAGGTGAAAACTATGACTATGCGTTTGTTTCCGGTTACAACCACGACTATTTGTGGCTACTGTCTAGAACGCCTAACGTTGATGAGAAAGTAGTGGAGCGCTTTAAGTACGTAGCTAAAGAGAAAGGTTTCGCTATAGACGAGCTCATTTTTGTTGAACAAGAGAAACAAAGACAGCTTTAAGTTCATCAGCGTGGCTGAAAAAGCGGACAGAGGGGAAGCTTCCTAATTAAGAGCTCAGTTTGTCATTTCGCTTAACAGTAATTTGTTACCGCGTAACTTAATGTGGTCAAAATGGATATAGCCCCATCATTTGTGATTACTCGTGATGGGGCTTATATAAATTTGAGTGAGCGTCGAAAGGTTGATCTATCAACAAACGGTTATGGTTTACTTAATCAAACGAACGATCAGGGAACCTGGTGCTCGAATAGATTCAACATTGTGGCTAAGTACTGTGCCGCTTGTTGGGGCGGTGTAGCGTTTAATCTCAGCGCCAAAGCTGTCGTATTGAATCGCAAGAAGTTGGCCTTGCTCGACAAAATTCATCAAACTGACATGAGGCAGTACAAAGCCGCCGTGTGTCGCTTTCACACTGACGATTTCGTTTCCTTCCAAGCATGACGTAATAGGGTCCATATCACCTTCAACAATGTTATGCTTTTTCAGCACATTAAAAATGCCTGTTACAGTTCGACTGATGAGCTCTTGCTCGGTGTATCGCCCCATACCTACTTCAACTGTAATGCTTGGGACACCATGGTTATTCCAAACCGTTTCAAGGACGCCAGCATCTCCAGGATCATTTAAAATCGCATCAGGATTAATGAGACGAGCCATTTCTAATGATTGCTCGATTCGGAAATCTGCAAACACGTAAAGTGGATAGGCCGCACCACTGGTTTGAGTGTGAAGGTCAATGGCTAAATCAGCATTTGGCTTGAGCAAATCATTCCACAATGCATATAAGTAACGTTGGGCCTCATTGCCGTTTTGGTCACCAGGAAAAAAGCGGTTTAAGTTTGCAGGAGACGCATCAGGATCTGCGGAATAGAAATCGCGGCTGTGGTTTAGCATACCTGGCATGTTAATGGTTGGAACAATAGTGACAGTACCAGCGACTTCAGTGCCGATGAGCTCTCGAGCAGTTTTCTGCGCTGCTAACACACCATTGTACTCATCACCATGAACCCCTGCGGTAATTATGATCTTCTTGCCAGGTTTTTCACCTTTGAACACTAGCACAGGTAGGTGTTGCCACTGAGAGAGAGCATTCGTTGCGATGCGAAACCAAAACTTATGCTCGCCCGAATTTAGGTCTGCTACATTGAGAGATTGAATCACTTGATGACCCTGAATCATGTCATCGAGAAATTGTGTTGCCATTAAAGTTACCACTCCAAAACCATAAGCTAATCTAAAACCTTAGCGTCGTCATACGATGAATATTAATAAGGCGAGAACATGTCTCGCCTTAATTACCAATTGGTTTCGTTTTACGCAAAACCCATAATATGAGCTGCGATAACGACGATACTTGATAGGGTAAAGAGTAATAGAATAAATCGCCAGCAGAATTTTGCCCAGTCACCCCAGTCGATACGGCAGACACCAAGCGTTGCCATGAGAGATGCCGAAGTAGGGACGATAACGTTAGTAAAGCCATCGCCAAGTTGGAATGACAAAACTGCCACTTGGCGCGTAACTCCTGCAATGTCTGCCAGAGGGGCCAGTAGAGGCATCGTTAGTGCCGCTTGTCCAGAGCCCGAAGTGACGAAGAAGTTGAAGATAGATTGGAATACATACATTAACCATGCCGCAGCCACGTCAGGAAGCCCGCTAATCACGCCGCCAGCACTGTTTAGAATTGAATTCAGTACACTCGCTTCATCAGATGTACCACCACCAAGTATAAGCAATACACCTTTCGCACAACCCACTAATAGGGCAGGTGCAAGCATAATAGCTGCACCTTCTTTAAATGCATCAGCTGCGCAGTTTAGCGTCATACCGTTCAGGCGGAAAATCGTACCGATGATCGCGACAACAAAGCCCATAGTGAAAAATTGAGAAGCGATTTCTGGGATGTACCATGCGTTAGCGACTACGCCCCAAACGACCCACACCGTGGTCGCAATAACCGTAAGGATAACGAGTGTGTCACCTAGGTTCCAACGAGAATCTTGATTGCCAAGCTCTTGCTGACGGAAATACTGGTCTGTGCGGTGGCTGTAAGAAAGTTTAGGATTTGACTTCACACGAGCGGCGTAGATCATTGTGAAAGCGATACCGATTAACGTAAAGCCAGCCCATAACCCCATGCGCACTGTCATGCCGGATAAAACAGGTACACCCGCAATGCCTTGCGCAATAGCGACGGAGAAAGGGTTCATCCAAGAAGTAGCAAAGCCAATTTGAGTCGCAACATAGGTAACCATTACCGTAGTGATACCATCATAACCAAGGCGAACCATAAGCGGCGCGATAATAATCGCAAACGCTACGGCTTCTTCACCCATACCAAATACCGCACCGCCTAGCGAGAACAGCAAAAATAGCACTGGAATGAATAGCGCTTCGTTACCTTTGGTCTTATCGATAAGGCGCAGGATACCGTTATCGATTGTGCCTGTGCGCATTACAACGCCGAAAGCACCGCCGATAACCAACATGAACATAATCACGCCGATTGCGCTGCCCCATTTAGAGCCAGAAACTAGCCCTTCGAAAGGGAAGTTCATCAGACCAATGCCACCACCAGAAGCAAACAGGCCAACCTTGTTGTAAACCAGTTCACCGTTTTCGTCGGTTGCATAAGAGAAAGAAGAAGGATCGATAACTGTGCGAGTTTTTTCTGCACCGTCGACCATGTAGGTCACCTGTTGGCTATCAAAATGACCAGCAGGAATTAAGTAGGTAAGAATCGCAGCAAGAATACCAACAATGAAGATCAAAATGAGGGTATCTGGCATCTGCCACGACTTAGGGGTAGCAACCGAGTCTGCTGGTTGCGCATGTGTGTGAGACATAACTTACTTCACGTCAAATTCAATAAAGCATGAAATATCGATAAAATAGAATAAAAAGTCAATATTAATGCTTATGTTGAACTATAAATTCATCAAATATTTGAAGTGAAGTTAATTTGATTGTTTTGTGGTCAAATGTTAGGTTAATGTTTCAATATGCGTTGAGTTTGGATGATTCACGAGCTTTCATAGTACATCTACAGGTGATCTAATCACTTGATTTCTGTCTGTTCTGCATAAAAAGCAGCGACATCACGAAGGTCTTCATCATTTAACATTTTTAACTGTGCTGCCATCATTTCTGCAAGTGGCCCTTTACGCTCACCGGCTTGGTAAGATTTCATTGCATTGTAAAGGTACTGAGCATTTTGACCAGCAAGGCTTGGATAGGTGTTGTTCGTTGCGATGCCTGTAACACCGTGACAATAGACACAGCTAGGTGATTTGATTTTACCTTTATCAGCATCACCAAACGGCTCGGCATGGATAGCGGAAGAGAAAATAAAAGAGATTAGAAGTACAAATCTGAGCATGGAGGTTATCTATTCGCTAAAAATCATGCCGATACAATAAAGCTTCCCCTTAGGGGAAGCTCAATGATCAAAATCAAATTAAAGTAGAGATTTTATACTTGATAAGAAAGTGTCGATGTCTTTCGCTGAAATATCTTTATGAGTTACAAAACGAATTGGATTTCCAGGGGTTATCGTGATGTTTTGTTCGTTTAGTTTCGCAGCGATACTTACTATGTCCACTTGAGGATCAAGCTTCGCGAACACGATGTTCGTTTGAACAAATTCAGGGTTGACTGAAAAACCAGGCAGTTCTGCTAAACCTTCCGCTAAGGTTTTTGCGTTGATGTGATCTTGTTTTAGCTGTTCCACTTGTTCGGTAAGGGCAAGCTTGCCTGCTGCGGCAAGAATACCCGCTTGACGCATACCACCGCCGACCATCTTTCTTAAGCGACGTGCTTTTGCGATGTAGTCTTTGCTACCAAGCAGTAGCGAGCCAACAGGGGCAGCCAGACCTTTCGACAGACAGATCGTCATTGAATCAAAGTACTGACCGATCTCTTTTACCGGAACATCAAGTGCAACGGCTGCATTAAAAACGCGAGCGCCATCTAGATGCATCTGCAAGTTATGTTTATTCACGAAGTCACGTGCTTCTGCTAAGTAAGACAGAGGTAGTACTTTACCATTAATTGTGTTTTCTAAGCTGAGAAGCTTAGTGCGAGCAAAGTGACAATCATCTGGTTTAATCGCAGCAGCCAGTTTATCAAATGGTAGCGTGCCATCTGGGTTATTTTCGACTGGTTGAGGTTGAATTGATCCCAAAACCGCCGCGCCACCAGCTTCGTATTTGTAGTTATGTGCTTGTTGCCCACATAGATATTCATCTCCCCGCTCGCAATGCGCCATTAAACCGAGCAGATTGGCTTGAGTGCCTGAAGTGGTAAACAAAGCTGCTTCGAAACCAGCAAGCTGCGCAGCAAATTTTTCAAGCTCATTGACCGTAGGGTCATCACCATAAACATCATCCCCAACGGGGGCCTTAAACATGGCTTCTCGCATGGCTTGGGTGGGCTGTGTAACGGTATCTGATCGAAAATCCATGAATGTCTCCTTGGTCAAAGTCCTAAATATATCCGCAAAGGCGCGCTTTGCTTAAGCAAGCGATCGTTTTGGCATCGGTGATCGTGCCATCGACAATCTTTTCTTCGAGTTGCTTGATTGACAAGGTGACGACCTCAATCACTTCGTCTTCATCGCACTCGTAACGGTTTGTTTTATTGAGCTTTTCGGCAACAAATAGATACTGTATCTCATCACAAAATCCGGCAAGAGGGGTGACTTGGCCGAGAGACGTGAATTTCTCTGCACTAAACCCCGTTTCTTCCTCTAGCTCTCTTTTGGCGCAGCAGAGTGGCTCTTCGTTGCCTTCTCTGGTACCAGCAGGAAGTTCCAATAGCCATTTATTAAGTGAAGGCCGAAATTGGTGGACAAGGACAATGTGACCCTCCGCTGTAATAGGGAGAATCACCGCAGCACCCGGATGATGGATTGTGGTGTGCGTAATTGCCTGTCCTGTAGGAAGCACAACGTCTTCTTCAATCAGAGAAATTTGCTTCCATTTATGAATTATCTTGCTCATGCAGTTATGAACCCTAGCTGTTACCGCATTTTTGACGTTTTTCGACATTAACCACAAATGGTGGGAAACAAAAGCAAAAAATACTGCAACACGACGAAAGCGTTTGCACTTTAAGTGAGCAATGTCTCATAAATGGAAACTTTGATTGCTTCGTCAAGAAGGGGAAAAGCATCTGCTATAAGGGGAATTCGACAAAATACATTTGTAACAAAGTTATAACAAGTGTATAAAAATGTTAACGCAATACCACTTCAGTAGCCGGAGAACGTATGACACAAACCTTATTTGCCTCAAATGCCGAAAAAGCGCTTCTCTCAGAACGCATCAATAAATTGGCGAAAGCGTTAACGGATGGCGTTTATGAACGTGAACATACGATCAAGCTCTGCCTTCTTGCTGCACTTGCTGGTGAAAGTGTTTTTCTTTTAGGCCCCCCTGGTATTGCAAAAAGCTTAATTGCCAAACGACTCATCCAAGCGTTCGATAACAGCAGTTACTTCGAATACCTGATGACGCGCTTCTCAACCCCTGAAGAGGTGTTTGGGCCACTGAGTATCCAAGAGCTAAAAGACAACGGCCGTTATGTTCGCTTAACTAAAGGGTATTTGCCAACTGCACAAGTCGTATTTTTGGATGAAATCTGGAAGGCGGGGCCTGCAATTCTTAACACATTGCTGACAGTGGTTAATGAGAAAACATTCAAAAATGGCAGCGATATCGAGCGTGTGCCAATGCGCCTGTTGGTATCGGCTTCCAATGAATTACCCGATGAAGATAGTGGATTGGATGCCCTCTACGACCGCATGTTGGTGCGTGTGTTTGTGAATCGAATTCAGAATAAACAAAACTTTAAGTCGATGTTGACTGTGGGCACATCGCAAGAGGCACAAGTACCAGAAGGCCTAGCGATAACTGATGAAGAATATCATCAATGGCAACAACAGCTCGACAAATTGACGCTAACCGATAATGCATTCGAAAAGCTTTTCCAGCTTAAAACGATGTTAGAAAGCAAAGTTGAAGCTCAGTTTGGTGATGTGGCCAATACCGACATGTATGTCTCTGACCGCCGCTGGAAGAAAGCCGTGAAGTTGTTAAAAGCGAGCGCGTTTTTTAATGGTCGCGATGAAATCAATCCGCTTGACCTTCTACTGCTGCAAGATTGTTTATGGAACAGTCCTGAATCGCGAGATGTGGTACGTGAAGTGGTTCAAGAGTTCGCCTTAAAACATGCATTTGATCAACAAGACGCGGAGCAGGAAATCGAGTACTGCCGTGAGTCTTTGGTTGATGTTCAACATGAACTTGAAGATGCCTACCGCATGACGTTAACGTCTGAAGCGGCAACGGGTATTTTGCGCAAAGAAACCATGCGCTTTGATACCTCTAAAGCCAAGATGTACAAAGTTGGCGCAGCCGTTAACTTAGTTAAATTGGTGGTCTTGCAAAGCAACATGTCGGTTTCAGAATCAGAAAAAGGTGATAGCCGCTGGGTTTATGTACCCAAAGATGAGTTAGATCGAGTCATTAAAGAGGGAAGCGGTGATGTGTATGGTTACGTCAATCAAAACACCAACATGTGCCGTTTACGGTTTGACGTTGACGCGGCGAATAACCTAGTTATCCGTGATATCGCGAACCGAGGCATTCTGGTTAGCCTAGTGACTCAAGAGGGCTTGGATGTAGAGCTTTACCAAAAGTGGTTAACGCAGAGCGAAAAAGCCGTAAATCAGCTTAGTGAGGCAGAACACCATATGCGTAAGGTGAAAGCGAACTTTCATGATGCGCTTCCGCATAGCTTTGTTGATCCTGAATTACCCCGCCTAATGGAGTCGAGTCTGCAACAGGTCAGTCAGAGACTTGAATCAATCCAAGCAGAAAGTGAAAAAGTTATCCAACGCTTTAAAAACTTAAATCAGTTTTTCTCATAAGGGAGACGACATGCTAGGTGCAGACGGACTTAACCTCGCGCTGATGGTGGCCGACTCCGGCATCATCGATAGCGCAGTTAATGATTTGATGGCTCGTTCACAAGTCATGATGATGGCAGAAAACCGAGGTGTTAAATCTTCGGTCAAAGGTCACTTGTTAAAGTGGCGAGGCAGCGTCAAAAAACGGATCACCAAGGTATGTGAGACAGAGCGTTTCCAACAAGAGCTGTCTTTATATCAAGAGGTTATTCATTGGGATGAAGAGGCGTTTTTTGAAAACATCGAAGATGTGATTAAAAAGCTGGAATGGCACTCTGCGTTTTACATGCAAGCTCGCCGAATGATGGAAAAGAACAAAGGGATGAATAACCCTATGTTCCCACATTACTTTTGTGACCAATGGTACCAAAGCCTCACCGATGCAATAAAACAAGCGCAAGTAAGCGAGCTTGAAGCCAATAAAGAAAAGGTGCTGAATGACCTGTATCAACGTATGGAAACCATGCGTAATATGGATAAAGTCACGGAGTCGGGTGATGCTGAAAGTGTAGGGCGCCTGTGGGATATGGCATCTGCCAAGTTGAGTAAAACAGACTTAACGGTGATGAAGCGCCATGCTGAGTTTCTGAAGAAGCACCAAGGCTTGCAAGAAATTGCGGAGCAACTCGGTCGTATGGCGGGGCAAGTAAATGATCCTGAACTAAATCGTGCGCCCACTGAAGAACTTCAATTGGTCGAAGAGAAAAGTGATGAGGCGACGGATGATATTGTTGGTATTCACGAAAGCGATGATCTAAATAAGCTACTTCCCAACGAAACGATGTTTTTGGCGTATCCTGAACTTGAAGTTGTGTTCTATAAACACTTAGTCGATAAACGGCTCATGAACTATCGTACACAAGGCAAATCGCGCACGTTACGTAAAGTTAAAGCTCACCGACCTGACCATAAAGCGGTAGATATCGAAAAAGGCCCCTTCATTGTTTGTGTGGACGCGTCCGGTTCCATGAGTGGCTTTCCTGAGCAATGCGCCAAAGCCATGGCTTATGCTCTGATGCAAATCGCACTAGCGGAGCAACGTGATTGCTATGTCATTATTTTTTCTACGGAACACATTACCTACGAACTAACCAAACAAGATGGTCTGCGCGAGGCGGCGGACTTTCTAACTTATAGCTTCCATGGTGGTACAGACTTAGAGCCAACTTTGATTAAATCTATCGACTTGATGAGCGGTGATAAATATAAAAACGCAGACATGGTAGTCATTTCCGACTTTATCGCGCCAAAACAACAAGACGAGTTACTGGCCAAAGTGGATGCGCTCAAAGCGAAGAAAAACCGTTTTCACGCGATTAGCTTATCGAAATACGGAAATCCTGCATTAATGTCGATGTTTGATCACACTTGGTCTTATCACCCTAATATTGTGGGAAGATTGCTAAAAAGGGTCAGCAACTATTAAACGCCTTAATGTTTCATGGGACAAAACGAACTGAAAGCGAGATTTATATTGCTTCGTTTTAAGCCAATAAGATCGAACTTTGGTCGAATTGACTTAAAAGAAATCAAACGAACAGAAAATGAAATGTTTTTGTTTGACTATCTTCTCTCAATCCGTAAAGTAGCCACCAACGCAACGGGGTAGAGCCCTGAAGCGTAATAAAAAGGCGCCTTGGCAGAGTGGCTATGCAGCGGATTGCAAATCCGTGGACCTCGGTTCGACTCCGGGAGGCGCCTCCA
>NZ_JAWOQN010000179.1:0-1015 GCF_033337395.1 Vibrio sp. YT-19(2023)
TGGCACTGCTGTTTAGCCCGCTGATCAATTATTTTGAAGACAAAGGCCTGCCACGCACGATAACTGTGGTGGTGACGTTGACGTTATTGGTGAGTGTTTCAATACTCGGTTTAGCGGCGATATCAGAACCCGCGAAACAATGGTGGGCTGAGTTGCCAAGCATCGTCCAAAACGTTTCGCAGGAAGTGAATGAAGTGACCAAAGCGTCGTCAGAGCACATGAATGCGCCGCTTGAGATCGCCAGTGACATGAACATTGACGAGATGGGCAACAACACGGTGTTTTCTCTGCTGAAAGCGCTCGCGACCACCACACCAACGCTGTTAACTCAGGCGATGATTGTGCTGTTTATGGTGTATTTCATGCTTAATCATGGTCGAAGTCTGTTTCGTAAATCGGTATCGCGTTTGCGTGGTTTTTCGAAACAACGTCAGGCGGTGGAGTTGGTGCAGGCTCTGCAGAAAGATTTATCGCGCTACATCGGCACCATTACTTTGGTCAATGCGGGTTTAGGCTTGTGTGTAGGATTGGTGTTTTTTGTCCTCGGCCTTGAAGACCCATTTCTATGGGGTGCGTTTGCGGGGGTAATGAATTTCGCGCCGTATTTGGGACCAGTGATTTCGATGGTGAGCTTTGGTTTTGTCGCGTATTTGCAGCTAGATTCGGACAGTTTTATGCTGACAGTGGTATCGATATATCTGTTGCTGAATTTAATCGAGAGTCAGTTTGTCACCCCAACTTTGCTAGGGAGGCGGTTTAACCTCAACCCGTTGGTCATCTTTATGTGGCTGGTCTTTTGGGGTTGGTTGTGGGGTGGTATGGGGCTGTTGATTGGCGTGCCGCTGTTGGTGTGCATCAACATTTTAGCGGATCGTTTGGCGCTTTGCGGTTCGACGAACATCTAACCGCAAAGTTGCCAGTGTATTGAACGTTGTGCTTAGTTAAATAACTTTTCCGCCGCAACGGGTGGGCTGAATAAATATCCCTGACCGTAGATACAACCTTTGTCGACCAA
>NZ_JAWOQN010000180.1:0-1005 GCF_033337395.1 Vibrio sp. YT-19(2023)
CCAACCACAGGTCGTGTAGTAAAAAACTCTATCGTTCGGTTGAATATCGCAGTGCAGTTGATGCTCTTTGACGTGATTCAGAATGGTGCCACCGACCGAGTGCACAATGCATTTGGGTTTACCTGTCGTACCGGACGAATACAAAACAAAGAGTGGGTCATTGAAGTTAACGCGAGTGTAGGTGAGGGGCTCGGGTGAGTATTGATTGAGCACGTTTTGCCAATCTTGGGTACAAACATCACATTCAAAGATGTGAGGCTTGAGATAGCTGATTTGGCATACTTGTTTGAGGCCATCGAGATGATCGGATATATGTTGGTTTTTCTCCGCCATGTCGAAAGTTTTGCCATTGAATGTGTAGCCATCACAAGTGAACAAAATTTTTGGTTTTACCTGTCCAAAACGTTCCAGCACACTTTCTACGCCAAAATCTGGCGAGGTTGACGTCCATGTCGCACCTAAGCTGGTGGTTTCCAACATCGCGATGACGGTTTGAGGAAGGTGAGGTAAGTAACCAGCAACAACATCGCCTTGTTTGATGCCACAATCCCTAAGCCACTGTTGAACACTCGAGACTTCATCACACCGCTGTTGCCACGTATAGATCTGTCGTTCGTCACGCTCATTTTCAAACCAGATGGCGAGCTCATGTGGTTTTTGATAAGCAAAGCTCAATAAGTTTTCTGCGTAGTTAATATGAGCGTCAGGAAACCAACATAAATCGCGATTGAGTACTGGTTGTTGCCATTTGCTCTCGGCTTGGCTTTTTACCGTCTCACCTGCATTACCTATTACATCGCAAAAAAGCCAGACCTCTTGCCAAAACTGCTCGTTATGATCCAAAGACCATTGGTGCAGGTCTGCGTAGTTTTTTAGGTCAAAACCTTGTCGATTAATGTGTTCGATAAACTGAGTAATATTGGCTTCTGCGATACGACTTTCGCTCGGTTGCCATACTTTGTTGCTCTCGCGCATAGGTCCCTCTATAACAAAGTGATAACAGTT
>NZ_JAWOQN010000181.1:0-1003 GCF_033337395.1 Vibrio sp. YT-19(2023)
AACCATACCCACTCCAACTGATGTTCACCAAGCATTGCAAGGCGCTCAGGCTCGATATGCATGGCTTGTTCAAGCGTTAATTTCATACTTTTAAGTATCTTCTCGAACAGTATCGCTGTCTCATTCGTAGGACAGATGGGTGAGACCAGCAGAAGTTTGCAAGAACTTGGCAAATCTATAGTTGGCGGTTGATAGCCTGCCAACCTTTCTGGGTGAATCAACTCCCACGAGGTGATTCCCATTTCGTGTAAATACTGTTTCTCGTTAATTGACATTTTTCGTCACCTGTTTGAACGAGGCAATCCTATCAAAAAGTCAGAGGTGTTATGAAGCTTTTCCAATCACTCTTTACTGTGATGATGGTAGCGACCATCAGTTTTTCCACATTTGCGAGCAGCAATAATGATGACTGGGAGCTGATCGCAACCAAGACCGTCAACTTCCAAACGGAGACAGACACCGTTACGCCAAATAGTCTGCTCAAAAACCGTAACTTCAGTAAAATCAAAATAAAGTGCATTCAAGGCACCGTCGATTTAAAAGACATCAAAGTCACCATGACCGACGGCAGCGAGAAAAAACTCACATCAATGGGCACGCTCACCAACGGAATGTCAACGCGAGCTTGGACGCTACCAGGATCGGAGGACGCGAAACTTAAGCACCTTGAAATGAAATACAGCAGTTGGGGAAATATGAAGCTCGACGTGTTGGGTGTCAGCAAAAAAGCAAAAGTCGAAATCTGGGGCAAAAAAAGAACCAAAAACGCTCAATAAACGTCATGCTTGTCGAATGAATGATGAAAAGCAAACAGCCCGCTATTTCAGCGGGCTGTTTCAGTATTTAAAGCTCTGAGAACTCTGGCGCGTAATCAATGCGTCCAGAATGTCCTGCACATTGGCCTTCGACGAGTTCAGCTACTCGAAACGCACCTTCAGGCACTTCCCAAGCGCATTCAAAGCCCATCTCTTCACCAGCATTGAAACCTTGTCGTGCATAGTAG
>NZ_JAWOQN010000182.1:0-1003 GCF_033337395.1 Vibrio sp. YT-19(2023)
TGATTGAACACGCGCATCGTGAAGAGAAAAATGCTTTTGGGCAACTGGCGTATTTAACGGGCTTTTTTAACGCTGTTATTTCCGAAGAGGTGCAAACTCTGCAAGTAACCCTCGAAGGGCAAGCGGCGAGTGAACAAGGATGGGAGAGTCAGGAGATGGACGTGCACAGCTTCGTCGTGGCCAACATCGCGCCCTTCAGTACCGTGTTAGCGCAAGGTGGCGGCGCGCCGCAGCCAGATGATGGGAAACTGCACATTACCTACCTTGATAACACTCAGTCGCTGGGTGGACGCCTAGTGGCGTTGTCGGATCTAACATTAACCAGCGTCGGTGCGCAGGATGAGTCGAATCTGTTTCAGTACGCGAGCGCGACAGGGGTAACGATTACTGCGGATAAGCCGATTGACTACGTCATCGACGGTGAGCTCTATTCTGACCGTCGTTTAGAGATCAAGATTCGTCCTCAGTCGCTTAATGTGTTTGTTCCCAGTTAACGCCGATGAAGACGACTGCGAATAGAGTCGAATACAAACAATGATGCAAAAAACGTATCACTTGTGATGCGTTTTTTTTATGTCGAACGTCGACTAACGGTTGATGTGGATAGATGCAGAAAGTAAGCAAAGCTCGTGTTGGTCGATGCGAAGAATAGACAAAGCAACAGATAGAAGGGCAAAAATAGAGAAGACAAACGAAGGAAAAAGGTGAGCAGAGCTACTCACCTTGAGGTAAATGTTTTTCCAGCTCGTCGTTTTCGACTTGTAACGCCGCCACCCAGTACGAGATCTGCGCTGTTAAGTTGGCATCATCCAACTCTCGGAGGAGCTGTTTTAACTCACTCAGTAATTGCGCATTCATAAAATGCATCTCTTTATAATTACCGAGAGTAGCAATTCCCGTTTTGTTGGCGTGTTCTGCGATAAAGTCGTCGCCATTTTGATCAAAAAATAGATGGACCATTTTTTTGATCATCACTTTTTCTATTTTACCGAACTGATAGGCT
>NZ_JAWOQN010000183.1:0-1002 GCF_033337395.1 Vibrio sp. YT-19(2023)
CGCCCGTTGTCAAAATGAAGATGTAGACCTCGCGGTATCATACGCTCGCCAAGCATTTCAATCTGGTATCTGGAGTGAAAGCAGCCCAGCTCATCGCAAAGCAGTGCTTAAACAGTTTGCTGACCTGATTGATCAACACCAAGAAGAGTTAGCACTATTAGAAACTCTCGATACTGGTAAACCTATCTCTCACAGCTTCTCTACCGATATTCCTGGCGCAGCAAACTCTTTACGCTGGTACGCCGAAGCGATCGACAAAGTGTACGGTGAAGTTGCCCCAACAGAACAAGACGTACACGCTTTTGTTTCTCATCAGCCAATTGGCGTGGTGGCTGCGGTTGTGCCGTGGAACTTCCCTCTTTGGCTTGCGTGCTGGAAGCTTGGCCCTGCTTTAGCGGCTGGTAACAGCGTGATTCTAAAACCGTCAGAAAAATCTTCTCTCACCGCGATATTCCTAGGTCAACTTGCTTCTCAAGCGAGTTTGCCAACAGGCGTTTTCCAAGTCGTGACGGGTTTTGGTCATGAAGCTGGCGACGCGCTGGCGAAACACCAAGACGTAGACTGCATCGCCTTCACAGGCTCGACGCGCATTGCAGGTCAACTGATGGTCAGCTCGGGTGAGAGCAACCTAAAGCGTGTGTTTGCAGAAGCGGGCGGCAAGAACGCGAACATCGTGTTTGAAGATTGTGATGATTTAGACCGCGCAGCAGCAGAAACCGCCGCTGGGTGTTTCTACAACCAAGGTGAGGTGTGCGTCGCGGCAACCCGTCTGCTTGTTCACGAAAGCATCAAAGATCAGTTCATAGAAAAAGTTATTCAAGCGTCGAAAGCGTTCACGCCAAAAGACCCAATGGACCCAAGTTCATCCATGGGTGCACTCATCGACCAAGATCATAAATCAAAAGTATTGGAATACATCTCGTTAGGTGAATCAGAAGGTGCAAACGTACGTTGTGGTGGCGATGTCGATGGGCAGGGCGCATTTGTTTCCCCAACCATTTT
>NZ_JAWOQN010000184.1:0-1001 GCF_033337395.1 Vibrio sp. YT-19(2023)
TTCACCGTGGTGGACTCACTGACCCCACCCGACGTAACGATGTACGTGAAGCTGTCTGTACCGTGGTAGTTGTCGTTCGGCGTGTAGGTCACGCTGCCATCCGGGTTGACCGAGACCGTGCCGTTGGCTGGACCGTTATTGGTATCCAGCGACACCACTTTGTCGTCGCCTTCGAACGTATCGTTACCTAAGACCTTGATGATGGTTGGCGTATCTTCCACAACCGTCGCGTTGTCTGCCACGATATCCGCCACAGGCGCTACCGTGAAGTTCACCGTTTGGCTAACGCTCTCGCCGCTTGGATCGGTAGCCGTAAAGGTCAATGCTTCTGAGCCGTTCCAGTCCGCGGTTGGAGTGAACGTAGCAATGCCATTGACGATCGCCACTTGAATGTTGCTGTTGCCAGAAACGCTGAAGCTCAGATCGCCATCCACGTTATCCACATCGCTGAAAGCGGTATTTAGATCGATGCTGTATGGCGTAAAATCTTCCGCCAAGGCTTGGTCTGCAATGTTGCTTTCAACCATAGGCGTGTCGTTCACCGCATTCACGGTGACGTTGACCGTGGCTTGGTCAGTCAGTGCACCATCGGTCACGGTGTAAGTGATTTCGGCGTCACCATGGAAGTTCTCGGCCGGTGTGAACACCAGTTTGCCGTCAGCAATCTCGACTGTCCCTTGGTCACTCGGCACAGATGCCGAGTCAATCGACAGCGTATCGCCATCAATATCGGTGTCGTTTGGCAGAACATCAATCGTGACAGCGGTATCTTCTTGTGTTGTTGCCGCGTCATCGTTTGCCACTGGCGCATCGTTCACTGGCGTCACATCGACGTTCACCGTGGTGGACTCTGATACCCCACCTGAGGTGACGATGTAGATGAAGTTGTCTGTGCCGTGGAAGTTGTCGTTTGGCGTGTAGGTTACGCTGCCATCCGGGTTGACCGAGACCGTGCCGTTGGCTGGACCGTGATTGGTATCCAGCGACACCACTTTGTCGTC
>NZ_JAWOQN010000185.1:0-998 GCF_033337395.1 Vibrio sp. YT-19(2023)
CTAGCTCTGCTTTCCAAAGCGTGGCCGAAATATATCTGGCGAACTCTAGATAAAGCCCAGCTGGATACTACTCCAGGTGGAGGTGTCTCGTCCTCGGTCACATCCAGACCTTGAAAATAATGCTGCAACCGGTCCCATTCCTTGCAACAGAGGCATTCCTCTTCTGTGGGCACTGGGGCACAGCATTCACAGGTACACCACCAATCTCCAGAGCTACGCAGCCTTGCAGCAGCCATTCCTCCTCTCTCGTCCTCTACCTGTTGTGCCTCTCTCTCTCTCTCCTCCTCCGTTCTTCAATTTCACGAAGCTCTTCGTCAGTGTATTCTGGCTCAAATAAATAAGGGCGGCCATCAAACTCTGCAAAATCAAATTCCTCCTCCACAAAGTCGAAGTCTGGCAAAAAGTCAGCCATTATTCTATAAATCTTTCATAAAATAAATGAATGAACTTTTCAGGCTACTGTCCGGTTCTGCCTTCCAGCTGTTGCTGCTTGTTCTCGCCAGATTTCAGGCACGGTATGAGATCGCTGCTTGTTCTCGGGATATTTCAGCCGCGCTTCGGAAAGCAGAGCTAGATGGTAAACAAACATGGCAGCACACCGGTAAGGTAAGACAACACGTTTACATGTCGTTTTCTATATGTTCTCTGACATTTATCCTAACGATATGAGGCGATCTTTGTGGAAAAAAAAGCTTGTTTAGTGGACTAACTTTGCACTTGAAGGTTGCCCGTTCACTTATGTTTTAACAGGTCTGACGCTACTATGCTCCCCGGCTGTATCTAGGCTAACGGCTAACATGCTAACTATTATTTTTATGTCACTAGTCACTTGAAACAAATTTAGGACGATAGGAGACAGGTTGAAATAAACCGAAATTTCCTTTTAAGAACAACTCAAGTGCAAATTATAAATAAAAGTTTATATATTTGACCAATTTAAAGCTGTATCACATTTTGCTCCTGACTGCAGCCTCCTGCTGGGATCAGGATCATCCTCA
>NZ_JAWOQN010000186.1:0-994 GCF_033337395.1 Vibrio sp. YT-19(2023)
GCTTCTTTATTTTGAAGCTAGAAATAAAACACCCTGATATTACCAAAGGTAGGGCAGGGATCAACAAAAAAGCCCCTGAACGGGGCTTTTTTAGACGAAAAATTGATTTGACCACATATTATTGTTGGTTCTCTTTTTCGGTAAAGATACCAGCAAATAGCGCCGTACTTAGGTAGCGTTCACCAGAGCTTGGCAGAATTGTCACGATGGTTTTTCCTTCAAATTCAGGTAGTTCTGCAATTCGGTTTGCAGCAACGACAGCGGCGCCTGAAGAGATGCCCGCAAGGATGCCTTCTTCTTCCATTAGTCGACGAGCCATCTCAATTGCTTCTTCAGAAGTTACTGGCTCAACTCGGTCGATAATGTCTAAATCTAGGTTTCCAGGAATGAAACCTGCACCGATACCTTGGATTTTATGTGGTGCTGGTTGAATTTCTTCGCCTGCTAGCGCTTGCGCGATTACTGGTGATTCTGCAGGTTCTACAGCAACAGAAGTGATCGCTTTACCTTTCTCACCTTTAATGTAACGGCTTGTACCAGTGATAGTGCCACCCGTACCAACGCCTGCTACTAGCACATCGATTTCACCGTCTGTCGCATCCCAGATTTCAGGGCCAGTGGTTTTCTCGTGAATTTGCGGGTTAGCAGGGTTGTTGAACTGTTGTAGAAGAAGGTATTTTTCAGGATTGCTTGCTACGATCTCTTCTGCTTTAGCAATTGCGCCTTTCATGCCTTTCGATGCTTCAGTTAGCTCAAGGTTTGCGCCTAGTGCTTTAAGTAGCTTGCGGCGCTCAAGGCTCATTGATTCAGGCATAGTTAGAGTCAATTTGTAACCGCGAGCGGCTGCTACGAACGCTAATGCGATACCTGTGTTACCACTGGTTGGTTCTACTAGTTCTACTCCTGGCTTTAAAGTGCCAGCTTTTTCTGCTTCCCAAATCATGTTTGCACCGATACGGCACTTAACGCTGAAGCTTGGGTTGCGTGCTTCAAT
>NZ_JAWOQN010000187.1:0-991 GCF_033337395.1 Vibrio sp. YT-19(2023)
CGAGTGGCAGTGTCGACAAGCTCAAGCACCTACGTGCGGAAGGAGACAATGTTCGCTTTGTTTCGGAACTTCGTCACGAGGCAAATTACTGGCATTACCAAGGTATTGAAGTTGCGGGTGCGCAGTTCATTGTTCATGGTAGCCACAACACCTTCGAAAAAATGGTGACACACGGCGCGCCAGATACTGGTTTCGTGATCACCTCTCCTGAAAACATTGGCCGCGCACTGTGGGCAAGTTACAACCAAGTGATTGAAAGCGAAAGCTACAACAACATGGATCCTTCGCAGATCAACGCAGACGGTTTTGCGGCCAAGATGCGTATCGGCGATGGCAACACCTTCATCCGTTGTTTGTCTCACCACAACATTGATGACGGTTGGGACTTGTTCAACAAAGTGGAAGATGGCGCAAACGGTGCGGTGACCATTTTGGATTCCATCTCGTTCAGCAACGGTCGCACACTCGATGTTGCCAACAAGGGTGGCACGATTGGTAACGGCTTCAAGCTAGGCGGCGAGGGGATTCCGGTTCCACATGTGGTGAAAAACAGCTTGTCTTTCAATAACAACATGGACGGATTTACGGACAACTTTAACCCTGGTGCACTGGTATTGAGCGACAACGTGTCGATTGATAACAAGCGCTTCAACTACTTGTTCCGTAAGAGCCCATATTCCGGCGAGATTGAGCAAGGCACGTTCACCAATAACCGTTCTTACCGATTCCACGTCAGCAGCAAATATGACGACGTGATCAACAGTGCGAAATCGACTGGCAATGCGTTGGTCGAAAATGGCACGACTTACACCAGTGATGGCAAAGCGGTCGACAGCAAAACGCTCGCGCCATTAAAGCAAGCGTCAGTGATTGATACCCAACAAGCCCTTCCGGGTAAGCAAGAGGCGATGCAGCTTAAGCAACATATTCACTAACGAGTAACCACGGGCTCTCAGGAGCCCTTTTTTTCGTCAAAACTCACCTTACATCG
>NZ_JAWOQN010000188.1:0-988 GCF_033337395.1 Vibrio sp. YT-19(2023)
CACGCTTCAGATTCCGATTACAACACGGGCACTTTGCGTTTCCTCAAAGGTTCCATCGCCGCTTGTCGCGCTGGCGTCCCACGTAGCCATCTCATCAGCTACAAAGTAGATGGGGCTTTGATTCAGGAGTTGTTCTCGTTTGACGGTATCGGAACTCAAGTCGTCATGGCAAGCGCAGAGCAAGTTCGTCAAGCTGGTATTGATGACATCGGCGGCATTTTGGAATTGATTCATCCATTAGAAGAACAAGGCATTTTGGTCAGGCGTTCGAGAGAACAGCTAGAGCAAGAGATTGGTAAATTCACCATCATTGAAAAAGATGGCTTAATCATCGGATGCGCGGCTTTATACCCATATTCTGAAGAACGAAAAGCTGAAATGGCCTGTGTTGCTATTCACCCAGACTATCGGGATGGCAACCGAGGTTTGTTGCTGCTGAACTACATGAAGCATCGTTCAAAATCAGAAAACATCAACCAGATTTTTGTCCTTACCACCCACAGTCTGCATTGGTTTAGAGAGCAAGGATTCTACGAAGTTGGAGTCGATTACTTGCCAGGAGCCAAACAAGGGCTGTACAACTTTCAGCGTAAGTCCAAAATCTTAGCGTTAGACTTATAAACAAACTCAACATGATTAACAGGTGCGTTCTGAATCCGCAATCCGATGTTTGGAACGCCATGCTCCGACTCTCTCAATAATAAAACCATGAATCATAAGCAGCAATACCATTAATTTAGATATGCAAAGCATTACATTGATTTTAGTTCCATTTTTACCTTTTCAATATACACACTGTTGGCTATACTCTGCGCGCTAGTGATTGGTTTTTAACCAATGCAAATGGATCTAGGTGATGATACGTAGCCTTCACCCTAAAATGCTGGGCAGTCGATAACTAGTTAGCCCGCATTGCACACCAAGGACAGTTGTTAATCTGACTTTAAATAAGCCGAGACGAGCACTGTTATGAGAACAATCATTTGTA
>NZ_JAWOQN010000018.1:0-112732 GCF_033337395.1 Vibrio sp. YT-19(2023)
CTTTAAAATACAAAACGCCCGATGAAGTACATCGAGCGTTTTAGTTAAAAAGTGTCAACCCATATCAGGACGGGTCAATTAGGAAGAAATCGTTAGTTATGCGTCAAGGATGCTTTCTAGCACATCGAATAACATATCGACTTCTTCTATTGTGTTGTAATGCATACAACCAATTCGCACTACACCACCCGATTCTTCTAAACCAAGTTGACGAACTAAGCCCAACGCATAAAAGTGACCATTCCATACACAAATGTTATGTTCACCCAGTGTTTTCGCGATGAACTCTGGAGAATATCGGTCAAACGTTAGCGCAAAAGTTGGCGTGCGGAGTTGGCTATCTTCCTTTGCGATACCGAATAGATTGACACCATCTAATGCATTCAAACGCTGCAAGAAACGCTCACTCAAGCGCTGCTCATGTTGTTCATACAGTTGGTAGCTTTGCTCCAATCGTTGGCGAAGAGGTAAACCGACTTCACCAAATTGAGCCAGATACTCAACCGCAGAAACGACACCAGCAAGACCTTCAAAACTTTGCGTTCCTATTTCAAATCGACCAGGGCCTATATTAGTGGCAGGCTCGACTTTGTAAGGGCGAATACTGTGGAGCCACTGATCGGCTATGTAAGCAATACCAACGTGTGGTCCGAAAAACTTGTAAGCTGAGCAAGCTAAAAAGTCACAACCTAACGCTTGAACATCAACCAAATGATGAGGCGCATAATGGACGGCATCCACATAAACTTGTGCCCCAACATTGTGCGCCATGCTGACTACTTGCTGTACATCCACAATAGAGCCCGTCGTGTTCGATGCATAAGTCACAGCGACAAGGCGCGTTTTATCAGAAAGAAGGCGGCTTAAATGCTCCATATCCAGCGTACAATCTTCTTCGTTGATACGAACTTGATGAACCGTAACGCCTTTATCTTCTGCCGCTTGCTGCCAGCTGGATACATTTGAATAGTGATCCAAAGCGGAAACAATGATCTCATCTCCTGCTTGCCAATCTCGACTAATCGCGCGACTAAGCTGAAAGGTTAGTGAGGTCATATTGGCACCGAAGACAATATTGCCAGATGAAGGGGCATTAAGTAGAACCTGAGCCGACTCACGCGCATTTTGCATTACGTCAACGGTCACTTGGCTAGAAAAATAATGCCCGCCTAAGTTAGCGTTGAAACGACCTAAATACCCTACCATGCTGTCTAGTACTGATTGAGGCACTTGTGAGCCACCTGGACCATCAAAAAACGTCACGGGCTTGTCGTTGTGGTATTGAGCCAACGCCGGAAATTGCTCTCTGATCTGATTAAGATTGAAGTTCATTACGCTTATCCGTAGCAGTGAGTACAAATACATCCATATGGCCCGCTTCGTCATCAATAACAGAGCGGATTGGGCACGCGTTATGCCACAGCTTGCTATCAGCCAAGATTGCGACCTCTCCGGTTTCTAGCACTTTACGGAAAAATGGGGCTTGGTTATGGCTGCTGTACAGCATGATGTCGCCACCGATGATGTTATGGCGTCCCACACCAACCATTGCAATGTGATCAAAACCGTCTTGGTGCACACCTTCAGGTGCTACTTGGGTTTCTTCTTCCAGTGCCCTGATACGGATTTGGTGAATTTCTATTTCTTGACCGTTTGGCAGATGATTCGCATTGACAAACAATTCACACATTTCTCGAAAGCCATCGCTGGTAAGAATATCCTTCTCAATTGGCTCGAATTGTCTTACAACATCACCTTGAAATCGGTTGATATCAGAGGATTGAACAAAGCTATTTTTATTTAAGTCGATGACTTTGCCGTTATCAAAACCAACCACAGAATAACGTCGTAGTCGATACTGACCATCTGCATGTTCGGTACGAGGCAGTTCTTCAAACGATGGGGAAAGCTGCTCAATTGCTGCCATGCTGAGCTGTGTTAAATGTAGAGTATTCTCACGTGAATGTAACATCATTTGCTCCTTTAATGAGGCACATTAATTAACATTTAATTTACACACTAGGTTACGCAAATATTCTGCAATTACCAGCTTTTAACGTTGATAGCTTCAACAAAACGACAAAAACAACATAACAAACCAAATTAAACCACAAAAACAGAGTCATGTTTCAGTTTTACGCTTTGACAATATTTGAAACTAGACTTCTCTACTACGAATAGAATTTTATGCTAGAAGTCAACGTTCTCTATCAATATTTAGTGGGTTCTAATCTATAACCAATTATTCGATCACAATCGTTGTTTATGCTTTTAAAGCACTAAGAATTTCCATACAATCGAGGGAAATGTTACGCCCTTTTTGGAGCCATAATGAGCGACGTAAAACACTGTAAATTATTAATTCTTGGTTCTGGTCCTGCAGGATACACAGCTGCCGTCTACGCAGCGCGTGCAAACTTAAACCCTGTGCTTGTGACGGGAATGCAACAAGGTGGTCAGCTAACCACCACAACTGAAGTTGAAAACTGGCCAGGCGATGCTGAGGGACTGACAGGTCCAGCATTGATGGATCGCATGAAAGAACACGCCGAGCGTTTCGAAACTGAAATCGTATTTGATCACATCAATGAAGTAGAGCTATCACAACGCCCATTTCGTTTAAAAGGCGACTCAGGTGAGTACACTTGTGATGCCTTAATCATATCTACCGGCGCATCAGCAAAATACCTTGGCCTTGAGTCTGAAGAAGCATTTAAAGGTCGCGGCGTTTCTGCTTGTGCAACCTGTGACGGTTTCTTCTACCGTAATCAGAAAGTTGCAGTTGTGGGCGGTGGTAACACGGCTGTTGAAGAAGCGCTATACCTTTCTAACATTGCGTCAGAAGTTCACCTGATCCACCGCCGCGATTCATTCCGCGCAGAGAAGATCCTTGTGAAACGTCTGATGGATAAAGTTGAAAGCGGTAATATCGTTCTTCATACCGATCGCACTCTCGATGAAGTACTGGGAGACGATATGGGCGTAACGGGCGTCCGCATTAAAGACGTGAACAGCGGTGCGACAGAAGATATCGATGTAATGGGTGCATTCATCGCAATTGGCCACCAGCCAAACACACAAATCTTTGAAGGCCAAGTAGACATGAAAGATGGCTACATCATCGTTCAATCAGGTCTTGAAGGCAACGCAACACAAACTAGTATCGAAGGTGTATTTGCAGCTGGCGACGTAATGGACCACAACTACCGTCAAGCGATCACCTCTGCAGGTACAGGTTGTATGGCTGCATTAGATGCTGAACGTTTCTTAGACTCACTTGGTGACAAATAACTTTTCACATTTGTGTCATATCCTTAAAGCCCAGCGGTATTCCCGCTGGGTTTTCTTTTGTATACTACCGCCTCATTAAAACAATTATCATTAAGCCTTCACGATGGATAAGAAAAAGCAAAGCAGCTTGAATAAGTGGCTGAAGCAACAAAGTAAGTTAGCCAAGCGCTGGCTTATGATTGCGATAGGCCTAGGCGTACTTTCAAGCGTGTTTTTATTGGCTCAAGCAGCCCTGCTCGCCTCCATTCTGCACCAGTTAATCATTGACCAAGTCGACAAAGCCGACCTCATTTGGCATTTTGTTGGGCTCGGTGGCACGGTTATCGGTCGAGCTGCTTGTACCTGGGGTCGAGAGCTTGCCGGTTACCGTTGCGGGGAGCAAATTCGAGTTTATATTCGCCAACTCATTTTAGATAAAGTTCATAAACTTGGGCCAGCTTACATCAAAGGCAAACCTGCTGGCAGTTGGGCAACGCTCATCTTAGAGCAGGTAGAAGATATGCAAGATTTCTTCTCACGCTACTTGCCTCAAATGTCATTATCGGTACTAGTGCCTTTCATCATTTTGGTTGTCGTATTCCCAGTAAACTGGGCAGCAGGCTTGATCTTCCTGGTCACTGCACCACTAGTGCCTATTTTCATGGCACTGGTTGGGATGAAAGCCGCAGAAGCAAACCGTAAAAACTTTAAAGCAATGCAGCGTTTGTCGGGTCACTTTTATGACCGCTTGCAAGCAATGACGACCATTCGCTTATTCGATAGAACAAAATCTGAAACTGAAACTCTTAAGGGTGCTTCGGAAGTCTTTCGTACTCGTACCATGGACGTTCTGAAAATCGCGTTTCTGTCTTCTGCGGTGTTAGAGTTTTTCACTTCTATTTCTATCGCAATTACCGCTGTCTACTTTGGCTTTAGTTATATCGGGGAGCTCGATTTCGGCTACTACGGCGCAGGTGTTACGCTCTTTGCTGGTTTGTTCATTCTGATTCTTGCTCCAGAGTTTTATCAGCCATTACGTGATTTGGGCACGTTCTATCATGCGAAACAGCAAGCGGTTGGCGCAGCAGAAAGCATTGTCGAGTTTCTGGATTTGGAAGTCGATCAAATCAAAGATGGTACCCAAGCGTTAGATAAAAACAGCCCTATCCATATTGAAGCGGACCAGTTAACCATTTTTAGTCCGGAAGGTAAGCAGCTCGCAGGTCCCCTATCCTTCTCTCTTGAAGCCAACAAAAGTACAGCGTTGGTTGGACCAAGTGGCGCAGGTAAAACAAGTTTGGTAAACACAATCCTCGGTTTCATGCCTTATCAAGGTAGCTTAAAAATTAATGGCTGCGAATTGTCGCAACTGGATCTAGCCACATGGCGAGAGGCAGTAAGCTGGATTGGTCAAAACCCGATGCTATTACACGGTAGCATTCGAGATAACATCACACTAGGTAAGCAAAATATTCAGGATGCAGACGTACATTCTGTGTTGAATGACTCTCACGCTGCTGAATTTGTTGAAATGCATGGGTTGGATTATCCGATATCTGATCGTTCTGGTGGTTTATCTGTCGGCCAAGCGCAGCGTTTAGCACTGGCTCGCGCCATGCTACAAAATGGTCGTTTTTGGTTATTAGATGAACCAACCGCAAGCTTAGATGCTCGCAGTGAAAAACTCGTGATGGAAGGCATTAACAAGTATGCGCATGCCACAACGAATTTGATGATTACTCACCAACTTGCGCCTTTACAAAACGTATCGCAAATTCTTGTTATGCAGGACGGCCAGATTGTTCAACGTGGTGATTACGCCACACTGTCGACAGAAGATGGCTTATTTAAAGACATGTTGGAAGCGAACCTCGCACAACGTGAAACAGACAAGGGGAACTTAGATGCGTGATTTACTCCCTTATCTAAAACTCTATAAAAAACACTGGTTTGGTCTTTCGCTAGGTATGCTACTGGCATTTCTGACCTTAGCGGCGTCTATTGGCTTATTAACGCTATCAGGTTGGTTTATTTCAGCCGCAGCGGTGGCAGGCTTGACGGTTGCTCGTGAGACCTTCAACTACATGTTACCAGGTGCCGGGGTACGCGGCGCTGCAATGGCTCGAACCGCAGGTCGATGGGGAGAACGTGTCGTTAGCCACAATGCAACGTTCAAGCTGCTTACCGATCTACGCATCTTCTTCTTTAAGAAACTTGCACCACTGATTCCGGGTCGTGTTTCTACGATGCGTGATGCCGATCTGCTCAACCGCTTAGTAGCGGACGTAGATGCGATGGATCACGTTTACCTTCGACTTATCAGCCCTGTCGTGATTGGTGTTTTTGGCATATTGAGTTTAACGGCTGTCCTGGCGTTCTTTGATTGGCATCTCGCCCTACTGCTTGGCTCGATTCTTACCGTCATGTTGTTTGTATGGCCAGTACTGTTCTATAAACTGGGTAAAAACAATGGCGAGAATCTCACTCATCATAAAGCGCAATTGCGAGTGGCGACACTGGACTGGCTTCAAGGCTACAGTGAACTGAGTATCTTTGGAGCAGAAGAACGTTATCGTAATCTCATTCTAGAGAAGCAGAAGCAGTTGCTGTCTAACCAATTTGTGAACGCGAATTTAACGGGCATGGCTTCAGGCCTGCTTATGCTGGTGAACGGCATTACACTGGTTGTGATGCTTTGGTTTGCTGCAGACGGCGTAGGTGGTCGTGCTCCTGATCCTTGGATTGCGCTGTTCGCGTTTGCAACCATGGCTAGCTTTGAGATTCTGATGCCTATCGCGGGCGCATTCCAGTATCTCGGTCAAACGTTGACTTCTGCTCGTCGTTTAAATGAAGTAATTTTGGCTGAACCTGACGTCGTCTTCCCTGAGCAGTCGAAACATAAAGACACAACGTTAGACATTGAATTCGACAACATAGATTTTACTTACCCTGACGGTCAGCAAAAGGTGCTGAAAGACTTGTCACTCTCACTACCGTTGGGCACTAAAACTGCAATTGTAGGTCAAACAGGTTCAGGTAAATCAACACTGATTCAGCTTCTTTGCCGCTACTGGGATGTTAACCAAGGTGAAGTTCGAATCGGTGGTACAAAACTGCAAGATTGGAGCGAGTCGGACCTGCGAGCAGCAATGACTGTGGTCAGTCAACGCGTAGATGTACTAAACGGGACACTACGTGACAACTTACTCATGGCCGCTCCGGATGCAAGTGATGAGCAACTGTCTACTATTTTACAAAAAGTCGAACTTGGCGGACTTCTTGAAGAGCCGGGGTTAGACGCTTGGTTAGGCGACGGCGGTCGTCAGTTATCTGGTGGTGAGAAACGTCGAATCGGTATTGCTCGAGCATTGCTACGTGATGCCCCAATCCTACTCTTAGATGAACCGACTGAAGGCCTCGATAAGCGTACGGAACAAAAAGTGATGGCGCTTTTCAATGAACACTTTGCTAATAAGACAGTAGTATTCATTACACACCGACTGATAGAGCTAGAAAGTATGGATAGCATCTGTTTGATGGAACAAGGTGAGATCATCGAACAAGGCGACCATCCAACGCTACTCGCTCAAAAAGGTCGTTACTACCAGCTATTACAATCTCTATAATTCGATTTTCAGTGACGAGAAGGGCTCATCAAACGATGAGCCCTTTTGTTATTCCTGTATTATTAGTTACCTAATTAAGCACGTATACAGTGCTGATTTACCGACCAGATTTTTTGAGATAAGCCGCCATTTCATCTTCCGGAACCATGCCCCCACCTGTTGCCCAAACAAGATGTGTTGCGTTTTTGAGTTTTTCTTCGTCAAATTTCATTCGAGACTGATAAGCATGGTTATTCGAGACGTGCACTGCCCCAATCATACCGGCTAATGCAGAAGGCTCTAGATTAATACCTTCCAGTTCACTTAACTCACCCAAGTGGTGATACATACGAGCGTCATCAATGGTGTAAAAACCATCAAGTAGCCTTTCCATCGCTCTTCCGACAAATCCCGAGGCACGCCCGACTGCCAAACCATCAGCGGCGGTGATGTTATCGATACCCAAATCTTGTACCGAAATATCGTCATGCAAGCCTGTATGTACGCCCAACAGCATGCACGGTGAGTGCGTTGGCTCTGCGAAAATACAGTGGACATGCTCGCCAAATGCTACCTTCAAGCCAAATGCCACCCCACCAGGCCCACCGCCAACACCACAAGGAAGATAAACAAACAATGGATGATGCTCATCAACCACGATTCCCAAGTCATCAAATTGCTGCTTAAGACGCTCACCCGCAACAGAGTAACCTAGAAACAGCGTCCGTGAGTTTTCATCATCGATAAAGAAACAGTTGGGATCTTTTTCTGCCTCTTTACGACCTTGCGCGACAGCAATACCATAATCTTCCTGGTGCTCTACGACATTAACACCATGTGACCGGAGCTTATTTTTCTTCCATTCCCGCGCATCCGCAGACATGTGGACTGAAACTGAAAAACCCAACTTCGCACTCATGATGCCGATGGACATACCAAGATTGCCGGTTGAGCCAACCGCAATACTGTACGGCTTAAAAAACTGCCGAAACTCATTGCTGAACAATTTGCTGTAATCATCGCTTTCACAGAGCAAGCCGGCTTCAAACGCCAACTTTTCTGCATGAGTGAGCACTTCATAAATACCACCTCTCGCTTTGATCGAACCAGAAATTGGCAAATGACTGTCTTTTTTGAGCATTAAACGGCCCAATATTGGCGTGTCGTATTGCTGCTCCAAACGCACTTTCATATTGGGAATATCCACCACTGCGGACTCAATAACGCCACGCGACGTTTCCGTTTCGGGAAACGCTTTCATCAAATAAGGCGCAAATCGTGCTAGCCGTTCACTCGCCGCTTGAATATCTTTTTCATCTAACCCGACATGAGGTAAGCCTTCCTCCAAGGAAGTGATATGGGGGTTAAACCAACAAACCTCTTCAAGATCAATAAGTGCTGCCAAGAGTGGGAACTGCTTAGTCAGCGCTTCAATATTTGCCTTGGTCATTTTACCTTCCTGGAATGATGTGAGTTGAGATAAACAAAAGCGCCGCAATAGCGACGCTTTGGAGAACAAATATCAGTTATCAGTTTGAGCTTACGCGTAGTTTTTCTCAAACTCTTGCATGAAGTCTACTAACGCTTGAACGCCTTCAAGCGGCATTGCGTTATAAATGGATGCTCGCATACCACCAACTGCTCGGTGACCTTTTAGCGCTTTCAGCCCTTTAGAGTCTGCTAGCTCAAGGAAGGTTGCATCCAGTTCAGGCTTAGCAAGTTGAAATGGCACGTTCATCAAAGAACGGTTTGCTGAGTGCACGCCATTACGGTAGAAATCAGACTGATCGATGTAATCATACAGTAGCGCGGCTTTAGCGCGGTTCACTTGCTCAATCGCTTTTACTCCGCCCTGTGCCTTCAGCCATTTGAAAACAAGACCAGACAGGTACCATGCAAAGGTTGGTGGCGTGTTGAACATTGATTCTTTTTCTGCCAAAACAGTGTAATCCAAAATACTTGGTAGTACCTGCTTCGCCATACCTAATAAATCATCGCGCACGATAGCAATAGCAATGCCGGAAGGACCAATATTTTTCTGAGCGCCCGCGTAAATCACACCGTATTTCGACACATCAATTTCACGAGAAAGAATTGTCGAAGACATGTCAGCAACAATCGGTTTGTCGGTGATAGGAAGATCGTTAATCTCAATACCATCAATGGTCTCATTTGGACAGAAGTGAACGTAAGCCGCTTCTGGAGCAATTTTCCATTCACTTGCAGGTAGAACCGCGACTTTCCCGTTGATTTCTGTTTTTGCATCAAACACGTCTGGTTCGCAGTATTTTTTCGCTTCAGCTACCGCGCTTTCAGCCCAATAACCACCATCGATGTAAGTTGCCGTATCGGCATCACCAAGTAAGTTTAGAGGAACAGCAGCAAACTGAGCACGAGCACCACCTTGGCAGAACAGTACTTTATAGTTGTCCGGAATATTCAGAAGATCACGTAAATCCTGCTCGGCTTCTTCTGCAACTTTGATGAACTCTTTGCTTCGGTGGCTGATTTCCATGACCGAAGTACCAAGGCCTTGCCAATCGATTAGTTCCTGTTGTGCTTGCTGCATAACTGCTTTAGGCAGACCTGCTGGCCCTGCACTGAAGTTAAATACGTTGTCCGTATTTTGTTCCATGATGCTCATTGCTCCTGCTATGTAAATATTACGAAATTAATATCACGTTTTCGCAGTGATAAAAACAAGAAAAGAGGTCTTACGACCTCTTTTTAAAGACTAAGCGTTGAATTGGAACAAATTCGCAACAACACGAATTACTGTTGTTGCATCAAAGCAGGCATAAGTAGAGCCACCAATGGGAACTCATGCCCATTTTCGAACTTCAATTTGCCTTCACCAATTTCTGCTTTTAATTGATAACCGCCCTCTACTTTTTCGATCAACTCCATAATAAGGAGCTCATCAATCCCTTCTTGAATAAATGGGTAATGCGTTACTAATTCATCAGAGAAGTAAGTGCTAAGTTCACCAGTAGTGGCCGTCACCAACTTCATTGGATCTTGAGAAATATGCTCAGTACCTTCAGGGATGGATAGTTGCCACTCATTGTGGAACTTGCCGTCACCGAACGCGAGTGAAAGCTCGTTCACGGATAAATCAAAACCTTTGCTAAACAGCGTATCGACATGCGGCAATAAATTCGCAATTTCCTGTTCATCTAGCATAGGAGAGCTTTGATAGATAGACATAATTTGATCAAAAGACTGGCTATCCACATCTGCAATTGAGAAATCCAACTTAAAGTTATCGACATCCGTCCCATCAGTTAAACGTAGTTTCTTAGCATCTAGGTTTAATTGACTGTTCAGCTTATCACCAGACTCACTCATCGTAGTGTTACCACGGTAGCTCGCATTTTCAATCAAAAAGACAGGCGTCAAGTTCGCATCAACCACATCCAGCTTCTCTAGAGAAAAAGATTGCTCACCCAGCCAATAGCCTTTTGCTTGCTTTCCTTTACCTTGCCCTGTCAATGCATTCAGATGAAGCTCTTCACCGTTTTCAAAATCCACTTGAACAGAAGGAACGGAAACTTGGTAATTGAGATCACCCAATACCGTCACATCACCTGTTACTTTTGCAGGGCTTGTAGAAACAGAAACACCTTGCGCTTCGTTACGATAATGCCAACTGTCTAGGTCGAGGATAAATGCTGTATTGCCATTTAGTTGAGTCTGGCTATGCATCGTGAGAGGCAAAAAGTCATTGTCCACCAATTTTGAATCTGCTGTTAGGCTTGTTAGACCGTGGCTAACATCACTGGTTACGTCAAACGTCGTTGGCATACCATCACGCTCTAACTGCGTTTTAAGCTCAGGATCAACAACTGAATAACGAGTCAGCACGACTGAAGACAAATAGCCACGCTGATACTCGACCACTTCGCCTTTAATCATTTCATCATTCATATTGGTAATACCATCTTCAATGATGGACTGACCAATTTGTCCGACAGCCAATGGCCAACACAGTGCTAATGAGATAGCACCACCAATGGCGCCGATTTTTTTAAGATTTTGCATAACGTCACTTATTAGATATTTTCGGTCAGTCTACCCCAAACCACCTGCGGAGAAAACATTGAGACAAATCAGACTATTGATGCTTATTCTAGTCCATTAATCAGGAATCATACTTGGCTCCCACTCATCATGTCCTTTTATTGTTAAAGTTTGCGTGGCGAAGTTTTAACCGGAGCTAAAACATCTGTGAATCGTTATGCTGTGTTGTGTCTCGACAACAACCCAATCAGTGCTGAACAGTTTCGATTGGAGCTGTCTGCCTTCTCAAGTAAGTTTGATATTTTTTCTGTCGAATCGATAGAAGAGGCTCAAAGCGCTTTAGAGTATCTAGAAGAAAGAGAACAGACTGTTGCTTTAGTTATAGCGAGCCATCACGCTCATTTTAACGGCGTGGATTTTCTTATTGGTTTAGACCGGATGCCACATACCGAGCAAGCAAGAAAAATTCTTATTAGCTGCTCGTCTGATATAGAGGCAATTCTCACTGCCGTTAATGAGGGCAGGCTCGACCACTGCCTCACTAAACCTTTGCCAGATCACGTCTTATTTAACACAGTGCAAAAAGAGCTGACCCAATTTATCTTGCGAAATGGCAAAGAAGACCTGCTAAGTTACAGTCAGATATTGGATCATCACAGCTTGTTGCGAGCGCACATCAATAACCAGATGAGCCATTATCAAGCCGGATTCTTACACGACTACCACTCGATGTCTGATGCCGAGTTAGCCGAGCAAGTGATCTCCGCTCTCCAGCAATTTTTTAAAGATAATGACGAAACAAGAGCGTGCCGTACATACTCACCTGAACACTTATTAACCGTGGAAGGCGAGCCAAATTGCTTTTTGTGGTTTATCACCGAAGGTGAAGTGGCTCTGTACAAGCGCGATGAGCAAGGCATGCAGCGAGAGGTTGTACGCCATAACAAAGGGAATATTGTCGGAGGCATGTCGTTTGTTACTGGGGAATGTTCTTTCTCGACAGCTCTGACACTAACCAAAACAGAAGTTATCAAACTCGATCGCAACGTATTCAATAAAGTGATGCAAAGCGACTCAAACTTACTGCCTCTTTTTACAAACTTGCTCTTACGCCACTTCAACCGCCGATTGCAAAGAAGCATCAACACCAAACTGCAACTTCAAAAAACGCTCGAATCTTTAGAATCAGTCCACCAGCAGCTCATTGAAAGAGAAAAAATGGCGATGCTTGGTCAATTGGTTGCGGGAGTGGCACACGAACTAAACAATCCAGTAGCCGCGATATTAAGGGGCGTAGAGAATTTAACGCATACGCTAGAACGATTACTTAACGATGCGCCCAGTTCCGATATACAAAGCAAAGGCATTGAATTACTGAGCAAAGCGCAAACCTCAAAACCCGCTTCAACCGCCGAGCTCAGATCACGCGTAAAAGCGCTTAGCCATACACTTCCAGACAGAGCATTAGCAAAGAAAGTGGTGAGCCTTGGTTTAGAATCCGATCACGAGCTACTTACCCAACTAACGAGAAAGCAGCAAGCGTCTTATCATGCCCTCAATACACTTGAGCAATACCACAAAGCAGGTTCCACACTTCGCTCAATTAATGTCTGTGCAGCACGAATTGCTGATATGGTAAAAAGCCTGAAAGGATATGCTCGGTCAAATGATGAAACCCTGCACTATGCCGATATTCATGAGGGTATTGAAGACACCTTGGTGATTTTCGAGAACAAATTAAAAATGCACCAAGTTTCAACCGACTATGCAAACTTGCCTTCCATCCTTTGTCAACCGATCGCACTCCAACAGGTGTGGACGAACTTGGTCTCTAACGCCATTGACGCATTTCCTGAGAAAGGTGTGTTAAACATACAAACACGCCTTGTAGAAAAAGAGCATACACATTATGCCGTTATCTCATTTGAAGACAATGGATATGGTATTCCTGAGTCGCAAAGAGACGCCATTTTCGAGCTGAACTTCACCACAAAAAAAGAAGGTAATTTTGGCTTAGGCATTGGGCTGTCCATCTGCCAGCAAATCGTGACAGCACATAAGGGATGGATTGACGTCGAATCAGAGCTCGACAAGTTCACACGAATGACAGTCTGGTTACCAGTCATCGAAAAAGGAGATGAAATATGACCAAGTATTTAATTTTATGTGTCGATGACGAACGAGAAGTCTTGGATAGCGTGCTCCAGGATCTCGCTCCCTTTGAGGAACATTTTATTGTCGAGGGAGCGGAATCAGTCACTGAAGCAAGGCAAGTGATCGAGGAAATGGCGGAAGAAGAAGTTCAGCTTGCGCTCATTTTATGTGACCACATTATGCCGGAACAAACTGGGATCAGCTTCTTAATCGAACTCAGTCAAAATGGTGACACAAAAGCAGCGCGCAAAGTTTTACTCACAGGACAAGCCGGTTTGGAAGACACCGTAGAAGCCGTAAATAACGCGAGTCTCGATTATTACATTGCCAAACCTTGGAAAGGCGAAGCATTGAGAAAGGCAATCGTGTCTCAGCTTACCGCGTTTGTGATTGAGAATGATGATAACCTGCTATCCTGGACTCAAACCCTTGATTCTGAGGCAATCCTCAACGCCATGGCAGAAAGAAGAGCAAGCTTTGGCGAGTAATAAAGTGTTTGGTTCTAACTTGAACTCAACGATGCTCATTGCACCACCTAACCTCGCATAGTCGAACGAGGTTAGAAAAACATCGTTACTTGTCCGAGTGAAATTCTCGGACACTACGTATATGGCGTAGTTTTTGCTTAAACCAAGGAACTATTAAGTTAATTGACAAAACATCGACACATTTTTGTTGGTCGTCGACCTTCCTTTTTATTATGATGTCGGACAAATCAGATTACGGTTCAAGTGGTTGCTTGAATCCATGGAAATAATGAACAAGGTTTATCGTTAGTTATGCGTAAAACACTATTAGCCGCTGCCTTACTAGTGGCATCAAGCCATGCCCTAGCTGCAAACGATCGCAATGCGCCAGCAACTATGAGCAACTTTAGCTACGACTATTTCGAAGCACGTATTGGCGCAAGTCCTGTGACATTTGGTGCTGGATTCAGCAAATCAATTCACCCGAACGCGCATGTGATTGCTCGTATTGACTCTGAGTTTGAAAGTGATTTTGACTCAGCTGCAGGCTTTGGCTTCCATTCTCCGCTAAACAACTGGGCAGATCTTACTGGTGAAATGCTAATGCGCGTTGTGCAACCTTCGAATGAGAGCAGCACAGATGTTGGTATGGAGCTTAACTTAGGTGTTCGTCAATGGTTGGGCCCTCAATTAGAAGTAGGCGGCAAAGTCGGCTACGTTTCTATCGATAACGATGACGATTGGACTGGCTCTGCCTACGCTCGATTCCACTCAACAGAGCTTTTCTCTTTGGGTGCTGAAGCACGTATCAACGATTTTTACGGTGATCAGGTAATGTTCACTACGCGTTTTAAGTTTTAAGATTTGTGCTGTAAGAAAAGAGCAAATTAAAAAAACAAAAACCGAGGTCTCTGCCTCGGTTTTTTTGTCTAATTTAATGACTAACTCAATGAAGTGGTAAAAAACTTCAACGTCCTTTTTCCGCTTTTCACACTTGCCTTTACGACCCGCTAACTCCATCGAAACGAGTCAATCATTGTGCGATCAGCTTCGCTTAGTCACACAGTGCCAATAACTGTTTTTTACGCGGCTCTTGGATCAGTTTCCAATGTACGCCATCAGTTGCACCAGCAAATTTCCACAGTAGCTTTACATCAACATCATTACCGTAAGCCGTTTTAACTTTGTTGAAGACTTTTACAGGTCCAAGTTCTAAAAAGGTTTCTACGTCATCAACACCGGCTTTCTTGACCATACGTTCAAGGGTTAGTTGCATGTTGGGTAAGTCTCTTAAGCGTCTACTGGCAGAGGACTTTTGATATTTCCGTTCCTTAATTGAGTATTCAATTGATTTCTGTACCAGTTCATCAAGCCCTACATATCCGGATTCGAATAAATCGGTTACATCATAATAATTTACGGTTGCCGTCGTCTGTTTTTTGACGTGCTTATACTTCTCACAGCTCAGTTGAGTAAACACTTCATCTAGCCCATTACCACCACGTAAGTAGCAGCAATCATTGCTGACAAGCGCAAACATAGCATCATCGGTGAATAAACCAATACCACCGAACATAGAACGTTTTTGATACTCACTGAAGGTGCGTACATATTTAAAAAAAGCTTGGTCTGTCATGTCCATTGACCTCTTTAATCTGAATAAATTACCCCGATTAGCGATGTCACCAGATAAACAGCAGCTTATAGCGAATTATAAATGTCGATTTGTTGGCGATATTTTTGTGAGTTGTGCTCACCAACTTGCTTAATCATACTTAACGTTGAAAAATAAGTTAGGACATAGGTCACATATAAAAAAGTATAAATTCTGCATACGTGATTAGTTTCACACTTATTGTTCGTGTGGTGATATTTTTTTGACGCATAGCATGCCTAAAACGCGCCATCATTATGATCTCGCTGGCAATTACGGGCACATAATACGCATTTAATTGATAAAGAATACGCTGTAAGGGTACACTGTACGAAAGATCTCAAGTACAGCGTCACAATGGAACATTTATCATTTTTTTGGCTGCCAAATAATAAAGATAAGCTTATAAACGCACTGGAATCCGAGTTTGCTCAGCTGGTAGAACAGTCCATCTCCACGGGTAAGATTTCGTTACCTCCTATTCCTGATGTCGTGCTTAAAATTCAGCAGTTATGTGTCGAAGAACACACCACGATTGCCGATGTTGCTAACTGTTTATTGGAAGATCCCGGATTAGCAGCGGTCGTTTTACGAGTCGCTAACTCTGTGATTTTCAATCGCAGAAATATCACCTGCAACGACTTAACTACAGCGGTATCTCGTCTCGGAATACTTCGTGTACGTGATATTGTTACCGCACAAGCGATCGAGCAACTTAAACACTCAGTTAATCTCACTAAAGAATGCAATGCCATCTTGGTGAAGAGTGCGGCGATATCTCGTGAGCTCGGTGCCGTCATGGTGATGTTGGTTCAATCGTTTCGTAGCCACGAGCCAGGCACTTATGGTCATCTAGAGCAAGAAAAGGCGTTATTGGTCGGTCTATTAGCCGATATAGGATTATTTTGTCTAATTAATGAGTACCACTTGTACTTAGATAGGGGCAATTACTTAGACCCAGATATTGCATTGCAGATCTTCCAAACACGTTGTTCTGCCACAAGTAAACTGGTGCTTGAGCGTTGGGGGTTTGACAACGACTTCAGAGAAGTATCCTCAAACGAAAAATACGAATTAACGCGACCAGAAGTGAGTTATCTCGACATCGCTAGAATTGCGCATCATTTATTGATGTTCCGCAATCACGATGAACGCATTGACGAACATGAAGTTGAATTCAACTTAACTGGTGCAGAAGTCTTGTATGAACTTAGTAACATGAGTGATACTGACTTCAATGATCAAATCCGTGCTGTACTCAATGCTAGCGGTTTGTAATTTATCGTTTTCTGATAATACCTTATCCGTGATAAAACGATTCGCTCAAGGCTGAGCTGTATGTGGTGAAATGTCTCTAATTTCAACCGATAGATAATTTGATTTATGCGTGTTGATGTTATCTCAAAAAGGAATCATTGAGCTTTATGTTTTCAGGGATGCTATTTATTTTCGCTCCGCTTGTGGTGGGGTATCTAATTCCTATATCTCGATCTTCGTTATTGGAGAAGATCAATCAGTCAACGTCCTACCTTATTTACGTCATTTTGTCGTTGATGGGTCTTAGTTTGGCGGCGCTCGATAATTTAAGCAGCAACTTACAAAGTATTCTCCTCTATGCGAGTACGTTTTTTTTGTGTCTAAGTGCCTGCAACCTGTTGGCTCTGCCTATTATTGATAAAATTATTCCACTCCAGACCAATCAGAATCAAAAGAAACTACCGTTATCTTCGATGGCTTTAGAGTCTGTTAAGCTTATCGTGGTCGTTGGCGGAGGGTTAGTGGTTGGCCTGCTGTTACCCATTGATTTGAGTTGGGTAGATACAGCAAGCGAATGGATACTCTTTCTACTTCTATTTTTTATTGGTATTCAGCTGCGCAATAGTGGACTTACTCTGCGTCAAATCCTATTAAATAAACAAGGAATGGCCATTGCGGCTGTTGTCATCGCAACATGTATGCTTGGTGGCGTTCTTGCAGCGGTGCTTTTGGATCTTCCTCTTTATCAAGCACTCGCAATGGCTTCAGGTTTTGGCTGGTATTCACTCGCAGGTATTTTAATGGGTGACGCTTTTGGTCCGGTATTTGGTGGCGCGTCGTTCTTGATTGAATTGATGAGAGAGTTAGTCGCACTGGTTGCCATTCCTCTCTTTATTCGTAGCTATCCGTGCACCGCAATTGGTTATGCCGGTGCAACAGCAATGGACTTCACCCTACCCGTTATTCAAACTACCGGTGGTGTGCGTTGTGTTCCTGTTGCTATCGTTAGCGGCTTTATTTTGAGTTTATTGGTACCAGTTATGATGCTTTTCTTTGTATCACTTGCTAGCTAGATCTCAGGTTTTCGCTTTAACATCCATTACAATACGGCAAAAATTTAAATACCCAGTTAACGTCAAAGTGGTCAATATTTTTTGGCAAGACCCCTCTTTCTTTTCGTCATTCAGCCCAACGATTTGTCACGACCAAATAGAAAGAAGGGAGAAACATCAACTGATGTGCATTGCGTTAATAAAGGGATAACAACCAGAAGGAAGAAGAATGAAACGCTTTGTCGTTGCAGCGCTCCTCGCTACAAGCTCAACTTTTACGCTTGCCGCAGATCAACAATGTCTTGCTAGCAAATACGATGGCTACGTCGATGCCTCACTACAGTGGTATCAAGATCTTGTTGATTTGACGGTTACCCAATATCCAGATCTGAAAGAAGTTAGTCAATGGTTCTTGGATGGACGTAAACATCACTTTGAATTAAACCGCGAAGCGGTTCACTACTTTCTAGAGAACGACCCTAGCCGCGTTGCGACGGAACAGCCAATCGAAGCATGGTTAAAACTAGAGCAACATGACGTTAAGCAGTTAGCGACCCGAAGCGATAAGTTAGGTGAAGTTGCAAAACAGACATTTAGCGACCGTCAATCAACTAACCACCCAAAAAACTACGAGCTTCGTTCAGCATTCGCTGATCTGCTTAGTCATCCCCAACAAATTGATACCGCACTTAATAAGTACAATCAGTCAATAGAAAAGATTGAAAAGCAGAAATGTGACTAAGATTGCTCGCATTAGTCGTTGATTAGCATTCGAAAACACTAGAATGTTTTAACGTACTCAATCTAGAATTTTTTAATGTGAATATCGTAACCTTCACCTAAAATTTTCATTTCTACAACTTGGGTTTCAACAATTAAAACGGGACTTTGCGCCCGTTTTAGTTTAGATTGTGCCGCTCGCATTACCAAAATAACTACAAAGATTCTTTGCTATGGTTAAGGAACAAAAAACCGCTGATGTTAGCTTTGAGAGCTTGCTAAAGATCTTCACTGTCCCAGAAGGTCCGGACTCAACGTTAACTAAAATTGACGAGAGCCTCTCGCGAAATCTAAATCAATTTCTTCGTGAACACATCGTGGCAGAAGAAAAGCCTTTACGCGAAATCGAAAAAGACTTTTCTTCTGCTCAGATTCCTGAGCAGCCAGAGTTCGTGTCAGATCATACAGAGCACTTACTCGACACTTTGGTGTCGCACTCAGTTCACACATCTTCACCAAGCTTCATTGGTCATATGACATCGGCACTGCCTTATTTCTTGATGCCACTGTCAAAGATCATGATCGCCTTAAACCAAAACCTGGTAAAAATAGAGACTTCCAAAGCCTTTACGCCACTTGAGCGTCAAGTTTTGGGTATGCTGCATCGCTTGATATATGGTCAGAATGATACTTTTTACAATCAGTGGATGCACAGTGCAAACCACTCATTAGGCGCATTTTGTTCCGGCGGCACCATTGCCAATATCACTGCGCTTTGGGTAGCACGTAACAAAGCGTTAAGAGCCAATGGCTCATTTAAAGGCGTTGAGAAGGAAGGCCTTTTTAAAGCCATGAAGCACTATGGCTATGATGGCTTAGCGGTGCTAGTGTCTGAGCGTGGTCACTACTCCCTTAAGAAAGCAGCCGATGTATTAGGGCTAGGCCAAGAGGGCTTGGTTGCGGTTAAAACCGATGCCAACAACCGTATTATT
This sequence comes from Vibrio sp. YT-19(2023), assembly GCF_033337395.1. Taxonomy (NCBI): domain Bacteria; kingdom Pseudomonadati; phylum Pseudomonadota; class Gammaproteobacteria; order Vibrionales; family Vibrionaceae; genus Vibrio; species Vibrio sp. YT-19(2023). The sequence continues at coordinate 19,192 of NZ_JAWOQN010000018.1, forward strand.
GTCAACGACCTGAAAGCGAAAATTGTTGAGCTCGAAAAACAAAATATCAAGCCTATTGCTGTTATTGGTGTGGCAGGCACAACAGAGACAGGTAATGTTGATCCATTGCCTGAAATCGCTGAAGTCTGCCAAGCTCACGGCTGTCACTTCCATGTAGATGCCGCATGGGGTGGCGCAACACTTATGTCTAACCATCACCGTCACCTTCTTAAAGGTGTGGAAATGGCAGACTCAGTAACTATTGATGCGCACAAGCAGCTCTACATCCCGATGGGCGCTGGTATGGTTCTGTTCAAAGACCCTGACGCAATGAAATCCATAGAACATCACGCTCAATATATATTGCGCAAAGGTTCAAAAGACCTAGGCAGCCATACATTAGAAGGTTCACGTTCGGGTATGGCGATGTTGGTCTACGCCGCAATGCACATCATAAGTCGCCCGGGTTATGAGCTTCTTATTGACCAAAGCATTGAAAAAGCTCGCTACTTTGCGGATTTAATCAAACAGCAAGATGATTTCGAATTAGTTTCTGAACCAGAGCTTTGTCTGCTCACATACCGTTATTTGCCGCCATTCATCCGTGAAGCATTAGCACAAGCAGAAGGCTCACACAAAGAACAACTGAATGAGCTGATCAATGAGTTAACACAGTTTATTCAAAAGCGTCAGCGCGAAACGGGCAAATCGTTCGTTTCACGTACAAGACTGAACCCAGACCAATGGCAACGCATGAATACGATAGTGTTTAGAGTGGTTTTGGCAAATCCACTGACCACAAAAGAAATTTTGAGCTCAGTGCTTGATGAACAACGCGAAATCGCCAAGCAAGCACCAAATTTGATGAAAAGAATTCAGCAGCTGGTTGTTGATATTCAATCGTCTTAACGGCCAGATCAAGTTACATCAATTTGAAATTTTTTTTCGTTTTGATGTAACTCAAACATCATTATCGTGCGACTAGCGCAACAAAACTTCGTTTACACATCCAATTCTGTAGTTTTTACAACATTTTGTTTGAGGCCTGTCAAATTCTCACTAAATAGTACCCGTTATTGGTTTAGACTGATTGAAGATCAGGTTTATACTGATTCTATGGCGCTGGTTGTTTTCGTTAACGCCCCACTCTACTCCGGAATCTTCGTGTTTCCTTTCGTTAGCAGAGCCAGCGAGTTGTTCTCTATACCCTCGTGAACACTATGAATACATTAGAAAAAATTCAAAAAAACCTGGAGAATTTCAGTAAGTCAGAGCGCAAAGTTGCGGAAGTAATTATGGCGTCTCCACAAACTGCAATTCATTCAAGCATTGCAACGCTGGCTAAAATGGCCGACGTTAGTGAGCCCACTGTAAACCGCTTCTGTCGTCGTCTGGACACCAAGGGCTTTCCAGATTTTAAGCTTCACTTGGCACAGAGCCTAGCCAACGGCACCCCTTACGTTAACCGTAATGTGGAAGAAGACGATGGCCCAGACGCGTACACCCATAAGATTTTCGAATCGACGATGGCGTGTTTAGATGTCGCGAAAAATAGCCTAGATCCAATGCAAGTGAACCGTGCGGTCGATTTGCTAACGCAAGCGAAGCGCATTTCATTCTTTGGCCTTGGTGCATCATCTTCTGTTGCCCGAGACGCACAAAACAAGTTTATTCGCTTTAATATTCCAATTACTTGTTTTGAAGATATTGTTATGCAGCGCATGAGTTGTATCAACTGCAGTGATAATGATGTTGTGGTTCTTATTTCTCATACCGGTCGAACAAAGAGTCAGGTAGAAATAGCGAACCTTGCTCGTGAAAATGGCGCAACGGTTATTGCGATTACAGCGAAGGATTCTCCTCTAGAAAAGGCAAGCTCGCTGGCCATTACGCTCGATATTCCAGAAGATACCGATGTTTACATGCCAATGGCAAGCCGAGTTGTACAAATGACAGTGATTGATGTGCTAGCAACTGGCTTCACTCTTCGCCGTGGTACAGGTTTCCGTGAGAACCTAAAACGCGTAAAAGATGCGTTGAAAGACAGTCGCTATGACAAATTAAGCCAGTACTAAGCACTAAAGCTTAGTCAATACTTTATCTAGGGGAGCTCAAGGCTCCCCTTTTGTTTTAATGCTGCTAAGGGAGCAATCACCCTAAGTCGTTGACACTCGATAAGTCCGTTCTTGATTCCAGTACTTCAACAGAACTGACATGTTGTGCACTCTGAGCTGCGCACTCTCCGCTACAATCACAGACTTGCTGCAATATGTGTATCAAACGTTCCTGATTAAGAGGTAAAGGATTCCCTTTGATTGCCATTGATTTAAGCGCATCATTCGCCACTTGCTCAAAAGAGGTTTGGCATACTCCAAATTGAGCCAGTAGCGGTAACGCTAACTTATCTAGCACCATATTTACCCAAAGAATTCCATCGTGTTCGTTAGCATTTACTCGCTCAGTGACTAATTGGGCCAGCTTGCGATAACGACTTATCACATCATTCCTACCCGCGAGTTTAGCGGCGTTAATGTTCTCCTGCATCACGTGCGGAGCTAGGCGAGCCGTAATAACGCTATGGGGGGCGTCTAACTTGCCTCCTAACGCCGATGCTAACCCATGAGCGGCACCTAATTTGGCATTAGTAATCGCCATACCACCAAGCAATGCAGCAAACGATAAATCAGAGCGCGCCTTATGATTATCTTGCTTACAAGCGGCAATCACTGAACGGCTTAAACGGCGTAGCCCCTCTTCGCAGACCATATCAGTAAGAGGGTTTGGCTCACCACACACATACGCTTCCATTAAATGAGTGAACGCATCCATTGCGCCACGTCCAGATGTGTATTGGTCGGTCCCGTAAGTAAGTGTCGGGTCTACAATGGCAACGTCTGCGAGCATATCAGGGCTTCGAAGACTCACTTTCACTTTATCTTGTCCAGATTTCAGCACAGCATTTCTGGTCACTTCTGAACCGGTGCTTGCTGTCGTAGGAATTGCAATAAAATGAAGAGGCTTTGCTTTTAAAGGGACGCTTCTTCCTACCACTTCTACGTAATCGTAAACATTGCCTTGATTGGGAATAATGGCAGCTAAGGCTTTGCCCATATCGATGACGCTGCCACCACCTATCGCAACTACCATATCAGGTTGGAATTTTCTACCGAGCACTGCGGTCTCTTCTACCATCGTGATGTATGGTTCACCAACGATAGCTACGTGCTGGTAACGCATATTTTGAGCTTTAAGATATTGGATAATGGGGGTGGCTCGTTGGGTATCCTGCCCAGTAACCAGCAAAACACTGTAGCCAAATTGGTTAATAACGGATAATGAAGATTGAAGTGCACCTTCACCAAATATAATCCTTGTTGCAGTCATAAACTGAAACATACACACCCTCCCAAAAGAATATACCCAAATAACCTCTCGCCCTCTGATTTAACACTTATGTAAGAGTTGAAGTTATTTGCGTATAGCCAAAATAGATTGCTATTTTTTTAAACAAAAAAAATTGACCAATTCCACCTTGCCATCATTAACCCTTTAGAATGTATGTTTTTTATGCGTCACTTCACATACTTCAGAGTCGTAAAATAAGCACGTGCGTTTAGTTTTTATTCGATAGATTTCACCTATAGAACCAAGAGGTAATTGCCGCTTTATTTCCGTATCTGGATCGGGCATAGTTACTCCAACAAAAGAAAGCGCACTCAGCCGCTATGTTTTGTACGCTTTCAAAAAAGAATAGATTTAGGAGAAATAAGATTATGTTCGTTGTTATCTTTGGTCGCCCTGCATGTCCTTTCTGTGTTCGTGCAAAAGAGCACGCAGAAACGCTAAAAGCAAAACGTGATGACTTCAACTACCGTTACGTTGATATTCACGCTGAAGGTATTTCTAAAGCAGATCTTGAGAAAACAGTTGGTAAACCAGTTGAAACCGTTCCTCAGATCTTTATCGACCAAGAGCACATCGGTGGCTGCGACGAGTTCGAAGCATACGCGAAAGAGCACCTAGGTCTATTTGACGAGTAATAAAGACTGTTTTCAAAAAAGCCGCTTCATGCGGCTTTTTTATTATTTTTCAGCTGGTTATTACGTTAAGTCAACTAATGGTAAAACCTAAAAAAATTCACTTATCTTTTTGCTATATTTAGTTACAATTCACAGTTCTTAATCTTTTTTGGCACACACTCTACCGAGCCACACAGTGAACATAGACGTCGTATACCTTCTCGAGCAAAACCCTATCCTTCTAATCTTCGTCGTATTAGCCATTGGCCTTGCCATCGGAAAAATTCGATTTGGCAAATTACAATTAGGCAACTCTATTGGCGTTCTTATTACCTCTTTGGTAATGGGCCACCTTGGTTTCTCATTTAATGCAGAAGCTTTAACCATTGGCTTTATGCTGTTTATCTACTGCGTTGGCATTGAAGCTGGACCAAACTTTTTTGGTATATTCTTCAGAGATGGTAAGCATTATTTTATTTTAAGCATGACTGTTCTCGTGTCTGCGGTCAGCTTAACGTATGGCTTGAGTCACTATTTCGGCCTCGATTTTGGCTTATCCGCCGGTATGATGGCAGGCGCATTGACCGCAACGCCAGTACTGGTTGGTGCACAAGATGCTCTTAACTCTGGCCTTGCGACTATACCGCGGAATATGGAATTTTCTCTGGTATTAGAAAATCTATCCGTAGGCTACGCGATGGCTTATCTGGTCGGCTTAATTAGCATGATCATGTTTGCTAAATTGTTGCCAAAACTGCAAAAACAAAACCTTTCTGATTCCGCGCAGCAAATCGCACAAGAGCGTGGCCTTGGAAATTCAAGCCAGAGAAAAGTGTATTTACCCATTATTCGAGCTTACCGAGTGGGCCCAGAGCTAATTGACTGGACTGATGGTAAAAACTTACGAGAACTGGGTATTTATCGTCAAACTGGCTGTTACATTGAACGAATCCGCCGCAATGGTATTCTCGCCCACCCAGATGGTGATGCTATCTTGCAAGAGGGAGATGAAATTGCACTGGTTGGCTTCCCTGACAGCCATGCTCGCTTAGACCCTAGCTTCCGTAATGGTAAAGAAGTATTCGACCGTAACTTGCTTGATTTGCGCATCGTTGAAGAAGAAATCGTCGTAAAAAGTGACGCTATCGCTGGTAAGCGTTTATCGGATTTGAATTTGTCTGAGTTTGGCTGTTTCTTAAACCGCGTAGTTCGCGCTCAGATTGAAATGCCTATGGACTTAGACATTGTGCTCGCTAAAGGGGACGTCCTTCAAGTGAGCGGCGAGAAAAGCCGAGTACATGGACTGGCGGAAAAAATCGGTTTCATCTCGATCCACAGTCAAATGGCCGATTTGCTCGCTTTTTGTAGCTTCTTTATTTTGGGTATTCTGTTTGGCCTCATCACAATGACGTTCGGTCAGGTGTCTTTCAGTTTGGGTAATGCGGTGGGTCTTCTGTTGTCCGGTATTACGCTTGGTTTCTTACGAGCAAATCACCCTACTTTCGGTTATGTCCCACAAGGGGCGCTGAATATGGTCAAAGATCTAGGGTTAATGTTCTTTATGGTGGGAATTGGTCTAAGTGCAGGTGGAAAGATGTTCGAGCACCTAACGCAAGTAGGACCAAAAGTCATTGGTTTGGCATTTATTGTCAGTGTTGTGCCTGTAGTTCTGGCTTACTTAGTTGGCGCACACGTACTCAAGATGAACCGTGCCCTGCTCTTCGGTGCCATTATTGGCGCCCGTACTTGCGCTCCGGCTATGGATGTCGTTAACGACTACGCTAAGTCCACCATCCCAGCCCTTGGTTATGCGGGTACCTATGCGATTGCAAATATTTTAATGACGCTAGCTGGTACGATTCTGATAATACTAAGTTAATACTCACTTTGACTGTGAAATACAAAAAGGCGCTCAATGAGCGCCTTTTGTTTATTGGTTATCTAGTCTGTGATTCGATTAGATTTGAATGAAGTCTGCTTCAACTGCTGGATTCACATCCGCTTCGTAATCTACGCCTTCAACGCCGAAACCAAATAGTTTCAAGAACTCTTCTTTGTACTCAACGTAGTCAGTCAGCTCTTTTAGATTCTCAGTCGTAATTTGAGGCCATAGCTCACGACAGTGCTGCTGAATGTCGTCACGAAGTTCCCAGTCATCCAGACGTAGACGGTTCATCTCATCAACTTCTGCCGCGCTACCGTCTTCTTTGTATAGACGTTGGCTGAACATACGGTAGATTTGTTCCATACAGCCTTCGTGTACACCTTCTTCGCGCATTTTCTTGAATACCATTGCGATGTACAGTGGCATAACAGGAATTGCAGAACTCGCCTGAGTTACAACAGATTTAAGTACCGCAACATTGGCACTACCACCTGTTGCTGCTAACTTGTCGTTTAGCGCTTTCGCTGCACGGTCTAGGTCCATTTTTGCTTTACCTAGTGCACCATCCCAATAAATTGGCCAAGTTAGCTCAGTACCAATGTAGCTGTACGCGACGGTCTTACAACCTTCAGCAAGAACACCAGCATCAGACAACGCATTGATCCAAAGTTCCCAATCTTCACCGCCCATTACAGTGACAGTGTCTTTGATTTCTTCTTCTGTTGCAGGCTCAACGCTAGCTTCGATGATCACATCTTTGTTGGTATCAACAGCCGTTGATGTGTAAGTTTCACCGATAGGTTTAAGAGATGAACGAACTAATTCACCAGTTTCTGGCATTTTACGTACTGGAGATGCCAGTGAGTAAACCACCATATCGATTTGACCTAAGTCTTCTTTGATCAGCTCGATAGTTTTCTGTTTCGCTTCATTTGAGAAAGCGTCGCCGTTTAAGCTTTTTGCGTACAGACCTTCTTCACGCGCTAGCTTTTCAAAAGCAGCGGCATTGTAAAAACCTGCTGTACCTGGCTTCTTCTCAGTACCTTCTTTTTCGAAGAAAACACCGATAGTTGATGCACCGCCACCAAATGCCGCAGCGATACGAGAAGATAAACCGTAGCCACTTGATGCACCAACAACAAGAACACGCTTAGGTGCGTTTTTGATTGGACCTTGCGCTTTGGTGTACGCAATTTGTTCTTTTACGTTAGCTTCACAACCAACAGGGTGCGTTGTAGTACAGATAAATCCACGAATTCTAGGTTTGATGATCATATTCAACTTCCTTTAAAAAACCTTGTTAGGATAAAAGTTTCGTTGGGATTTCGCATCTAATTTCTGTAAAAATGCTCTTAAAAGGCAAGTGGTTGGAGCACTATCCCACCATCCACTCCCCAAGAATACAAAAAAGCACCTCATTGAGGTGCTTTTCTTAACATTAGTTGTCTATTATGCCGCCGGATTCAACTGCGACTTTTTTGGGCTATGAGTTCGCACTTCAGAAAAGTCATGACTAAAGTGGTCAACTTGAATCGCCTTGTAGCGCAATTTATCTGCAGCCATGATTTGATCAATTTCTTGCTCAGTTAACACGCCTGCTTCAAATGCTTGCTGCAAACGGTCATGCAGCAAACCTTTACGAGCCACTTTACCATCCTTCGCAGCCTTCATAAGTTTACGCTCCAAAGGTTTAATGTCGTACATTGCAAGGAATGCATTCTCCATTAAGCCTACGCTGTCATCCTCTGATTTTCCGATGTAGCACAGATGCGTGAGGCGATCACGTTGCGCGCCTGGTGTCATCATCGCTTCAGCCAAATTCACACACAGCTCATCACTTGGCTTATTGAAATGATTACCAAGCGGGAACAATAGCCCCTTAAGCACACCGCCAACGTATTTCACAGGGAAGTTGGTGTAAGCCTCATTTAATGACTTAGAAGCGTTATACAAACAGTGTTGAACAGCGTAATGAACGAAGTCTAGATCGCCTTGTTGACGGCCTTCATCTTCATACTTTTTCAAGGCAGCAGATGCCATATATAGATAGCTTAATCCATCACCCAAACGTGCGGAGATCATTTCTTTACGCTTCAAGTCTCCACCTAAGGTTAACATCGCAAAGTCTGCACTTACTGCAAGTGCACGACTGAGACGAGTAATGTCTTTGTAGTATTGCTGCGTTGGACCACTCATGTGCGCGTTAACAAATCGAGAACCAGTTAGTGCTGCACCAAATGCACCGAATGTATTACCGAGAGCGTGCTTGATGTGTTTAAAGAGTAAGTTGTCAAATTCTTTCGCACCTTGTTCAGAATCTGGATTCGCCGCAGCTTCCATTTCTTTTAGAACATATGGGTGACATCGAGTCGCACCTTGACCAAAAATCATCAGGTTACGAGTCAGAATATTCGCGCCTTCAACAGTGATAGCAACCGGGATACCAAGGTAATGTTTAGCAAGATAGTTCATTGGACCATCTTGAATCGCACGACCCGCATGGATATCAAACGAATCATTTAGAATGGTACGCGCGATTTCCGTCATGTGGTACTTGGCAATCGCGGTTACAATCCCAGGTTTTTCTTTCATATCGAGAGAAGTCGTCGTTAGCGTACGCGTCGCTTCTAGTAGGTAAGTAAGACCACCAATGCGCCCCATTGCTTCTGCAACACCTTCAAACTTACCGATCGACATTCCAAACTGTTTACGCACGTAAGCATAAGCACCTGTTGTACGTGTAGTAAGGTGACCAATCGCTGTGCCAAGCGCTGGGAGAGAGATACCGCGACCAGCAGAAAGACACTCAACCAGCATACGCCAACCTTTACCTGCATAATCAGCGCCACCGATCAACCAGTCCATAGGGATGAAGACATCTTCACCACGAGTAGGACCATTCATAAACGCAGACCCCAGAGGATCATGGCGTTCGCCTATCTCGACACCTTCATGGTCAGCGGGAATCAACGCACATGTAATGCCAACCTCTTTCTTGTCACCAAGTAGCCCTTCAGGATCCTGCAGTTTAAATGCTAACCCGAGCACTGTCGCAACTGGCGCAAGCGTGATGTAGCGTTTATTCCAACTAACTCGCACGCCAAGCACTTCTTTGCCTTCATGGGTGCCGTAACAAACCACGCCTTGATCAGGTATGCCACCCGCATCAGAACCCGCTTCAGGGCCAGTTAGGGCGAAACAAGGGATGTCTGTACCATCAGCTAAACGAGGCAACCAGTAATCTTTTTGCTCTTGCGTACCATAGTGCGATAGCAGCTCACCAGGACCAAGAGAGTTCGGTACCATTACCGATACCGCGGTACTGATACTTCGAGTCGCAATACGAGAAACAATGGTTGAGTTCGCCAAAGCGGAAAATTCACGACCACCATATGCTTTCGAGATGATCAAAGAGAAAAATCGCTCTTTACGTAGGTACTCCCATACTTCAGGCGGTAAATCCCTGTCTTCTTTGACAATCTTCTGGTCATCAAGCATTTCTAGCAGGGTCTCAAGCTCATTATCCATAAATGACTGCTCTTCTGCCGTCAGTGTAGGCGTTGGATAATGATGCAATGTTGTAAAGTTTGGCTTGCCTGAGAATAGTTCGGCATCCCACCATACACTACCCGCTTCCATCGCCTCTTTCTCGGTGCTAGACAGAGGTGGCAATACTTTTTTGAACACTTTAAAAGCCGGGTCACTAATCCATTTTCTTCGTAGAGAGCTCATAGTTCAGATCCTTTTGTTCACGTAACCGCTCGGGGTATAATCTTATTATTGGTTTAACTTTCTTATTTGTCTTATGCCAACTGCTTTGCTGACATTCCTGCTGACAAATATGGAATCAGTAAATCGACGACAGATTTCACATCGACTTCCTTTTCAAACTTACTTTCTGCCAGCTCCGAAAGAGCTTGGCTTGAAGCCATCGTAAATACACAGGTTCCTAACGTGAAGTGCAGTCGCCAAAACAACTGTTCTTCACATAGTTCCGGGTTCGCCTTCATTATCGAGAAAGTGAAAAGGTTCAGTACCTCTTCGTATCTGGTGGTAATGAACCAGCGTAGATGACCTTGAACGTCTGTATAACCGCGGCCAATTAACAACATAAATAGCGCAGTACCATTTGGGCGTACATCATTTAATGTACGTAAAGGTAATCGCAATGACTCAAAGACATCGTCCATGTTGTAGCTATCGCGCGTGTTTAGCTCAATTAATGAAGTCTTAATGCTCGGCATTAGTGCTTCTAAATACCTATCTAAAACCGCTCTAACCAGCGTTTTTTTATCGCCAAAGTGATAGTTTACCGATGCTAAGTTAACGTTAGCTTTACCTGTTATCGTTCTTAGCGAAGTATCATTAAAGCCATGTTCAGCAAAGAGTCCTTCTGCGACATCGAGTATTTTTTCTTTTGTTGATGTTCTCGGGGCCATTTTAATCACTCGTATTAAACAACTGTTTGAAAATATACTCCCGAAACTTAAGATTAACAAATGATTAACATCACACTTTAACCAATTGGTCTGACCAGGCAGTAAAAGGTGTGATCTAATCTTTTGAAATTCAATCGAATACTCCAGTGAAGCTTGTCAGAAGGAAACGATCAAATTTCTCAGTCCAGCGCAATTGAAACGCTAACAATAGCCATGGCGGCTCGGAGTGAGCGACGAGAGTATGAAATACATCTTCGGTTCTAGGGAAGATAAAATTAGAAACACAGAAGTTAGTAACTTCGCCAAGTTGGTAATCCATCTCGATTTTTCTATTACTTTCGGATGTGTAAGAAGCTAGAAAGCATTAAGTAGAAATTTTTTGAAAAAAAATGGAACTGTTTGGAAAAGGCTCGGTCTGAATATACGTAACAGTTAGGGCATTTGAAGTTTCACTGGCCGTCAAACTTGTTTCCATCTAATTGTTACGTTGCTGCTTTTTTCTTATTAACTCCTATGTTTGTATCCGCCCAGTCAAATTTTCGGCTGGGCTTTTTTTCGCCTATAGATTTACCAAACGCCCCTTTCGGTGATTTGCCCCGACTCCATAAGCTAGACCTTAGTTGGTCACAAAAGTAACCACCCTGAAGTGGTTGATGTGCCAATCTGCAGACATAAAAAAGCCTCCCGAATGGGAGGCTTTACTAAACAGTGTGTATCTTACGCTTGCGCTTTCTTAGGCAAAGAAAAGTGCAGTAACGCGTAGCCAAGTAACGCGGCTGTCGTCGAGCCCATTAAGATACCTAGTCGAGCATAGGTATCAAACTCAGGGCTTACATTTCCAAACGCTAAAGAGGAAATGAATATAGACATTGTAAAACCGATACCACACAACACAGATACCGCAAAGATATGCTTGAAGTTAATGCCTTCCGGTAGCTTAGCTACACCCATTTTCACAGCAGCCCAACTAAAGGTGAAGATACCTAGAGGCTTACCAACCAGTAGCCCCAAAGCAATACCTAATGGCAGCATTGAAGTTAGGCCTGACATCGATACGCCTTCTAGCGAAATCCCCGCATTTGCAAATGCGAATAGAGGTAAGATACCAAATGCCACGTATGGATGAAGTGCATGCTCCATGTGCTTAAGTGGGGAATGTTCGCCCTGTTTACCCTTAAGAGGAATAGCAAAGCCGATCACTACGCCTGCAAGTGTTGCGTGAACACCAGATTTAAGTACCGCAAACCATAAGATCGCGCCGACTATCATGTATGGCGTCAGTTTCGTTACTTCCTTCGCATTCAACATGAACAGGACACCAGTCATGATGAAGCCAACAAGCAGCGCCATGCTAGAAAGATCACCTGTGTAAAACAGTGCAATAATAACAACCACGCCTAAATCGTCGATGATAGCGAGAGCTAACAAAAACACTTTAAGGCTTACTGGTACGCGCTTACCTAGTAGCGCCATGATACCTAGAGCAAATGCAATATCCGTCGCAGCTGGAATGGCCCAGCCAGAAACCGCCTCTGGGTCGTTAGCATTAAACGCAACGTAAATAAGAGCAGGGGCTAACATACCACCAACCGCTGCAATCGCAGGGAAAATTGCGGTTTCTTTTGATTTTAGCGCTCCTTCAAGTAGCTCTCGCTTCACTTCAAGGCCAATAAGTAAGAAGAAAACAGCCATTAGGCCGTCATTAATCCAGTGAGAAACTGACATACCGAATACATAAGTATGCAGTACAGATTGATAAGTTTCGCCCAGCGGTGAGTTAGCAATGGTCATCGCAATTGCCGCTGCAATTACGAGAAGAATACCACCTGCTGATTCCATTTTGAAAAAGTCACGAATGACATCGTTCATGGTTTCGTCCTTATATTTATTATCTTAATAAACGATTAACAAAGAGTGATAAGAGTGTATAGCTGTCGAAAACTTTAGAATAATCGCTTCTTCAGAGTATAAACTTCGGTTTTTTCGATGTTAAGTTTACTATACATCGTATTTTCCAACATGACACTCAATTTTGATCGGAGATCGTATTTGTTTTTGTCGCACCAAATATTTATCAAGATGATGAGAAAATCAGCATAACACGGCTTGTACCATCATGATAACCCCGTACTTTTGAGAAAAAGCCAGGAAGCTTCGCGCACTAAAAAACCACCCGTAGGGGGTGGTTTTCTTCACAACTCAATAGCCTGTCAGCTGCATAAAGCCCCAAGCTTCATTGGAGCCGGAAGCTAAAGTAGGCCCTTCCCAGTAAGGTATTACAAAGGGTAGCCACATATCTGACTTGATAATGCGGGTAGTCAAGTTAATTTGATGCTTCGGAATATTGATAATCCACTGCAAAGGTAACCTTCTTCCATTGGATAAACTGGTCACTTGCATTGGTTTAATACTGATATCATCGTCTGAGAGGTTGATGACTTTACCTGAGCGTGTCGACAACGTGCCAAATACGTGCGGTGTTTGCCCATGGTGACGATAACGGCTAACAGTTAATGCTCGACCATCATCTAAATTGAAAACAAACCAATCCCAGCCTTGTTGCCCCTCACCAATTAAGCCGCTGCCCCACTCTTTTTGCGCCCAAGCAGAACCCGTCACTGAGAATCGCTTACCATTTAAGCTTAAGCTGCCTTTTACTTTTAAAAATGGAGCACTGAAGCTGAAAGAAGCAACAGATTGCAACGCATGTTTAACTTGGAAGCCTTTGTCTCCATTCACCACAAAGGGGCCGTTTGTCATGGTATTGAGCTCAAGTCCAAACGTATCAGTATTCACATTCAAGTTGCCCGGGAAAGGCGTCGCACCGAGTGATCGCCAAGTCCAATTATCAATCCATAACCTGAAAGGACGATTGATCATACCAGCTTGGCCTATCCCACCTCTAGCTACCCGTTGCTCTTTCCATACATGCGAGCCATGACTGACGACAACATGTGAAATGTACAATTGAGGGTTCTGCCAACCGCTGGTTTCTCGCTCGTCCGTCGCAACCCTGAAATAGCTCCATTGAACATTGTAGATCTTGCCTTGCTCATCTTTTAGTTTCGCAAAGTAGTGCCACCATTCATGCTGATACTCGGGATGAAAGCGAAAGTCTGAGGGTAAAGAGACATGCTCATTAGGTAGTACAGGCTCGAAAATCGTTTGATTTTCACGCGTTAAGATAGAATCAAGTTCGCTTTCTCGTGTTGTTGTCGCCTCTAACCAAAAAGTTGAGTAAAAAGCAGCCCCAGTCAGAAAAGCGAACGTAACAACAATGAGCGTTGAAACCAACAAGCGTTTTTTAGAGCCCATTTTTTTCATTACAACGCGTCCCTTAATGACTTCATCGGTGTACTTTTGATCATTCTAATAACTGGCAATGCGCCAGCAACCATGATGGCAAGCATCGCCCAAGCAATGGTTTGAACATACTCCCATGGAATCGTTTGAAGCTCTAGAGACCAGCCAAATGATTGCTTAATGATAATATCAACGATCAAATGTGCGAGCGCCAAGCCGAGCGGCACTGCAATAATCGCAGAAATGGCTCCGAAGACGAATAGCTGCAAACCACCTAATACGACAAGTTCTTTTCCGGACACACCCATGCACCTTAATAAGGAAAAATGCCGCTGCCGTGAAAGTTCTCCTGCCAACGTCGCAAAGAATAAACCAAACACGGCAATAATCAGCGTGATATTGCCCAAGGTTCCTGCTATCGCAAAGGTATGATCAAACACTCTCATTGCTTGGCTATAAATATTACCGTTATCAAACACACGATCTTGCGGGAGACGGAATACATTCTCTAAGCGATTTTTCAGCCCTTCTCCATTGACGTTATCTTTTAATACTACGCCAAGACCAACATTACCCGTACCTGCAAATGCATACAGCCAATTCCGGTGCGACATCATCACCTGGTTATATGGGTTTCCATAATCGTAGTAAACGCCTACGACTTGCCAATCACCACCAAGCGGTTCTTGCAAGTTAATGAAATCGCCAGGGCGGATATCCAGCTTCAAGGCCATCGACTCACTGACCATTAAGCTCTTGGTAGCGTGCAGTTGATACCAGTAATTTGGGACACCTAACTTGACGGTAAGTGAGTCTAACTCACCTTCAGAAGAGCCCGTACTTACAACTTGTAGAGCACCGTGCTCGGTCGGCATATCTTTTTCCCAGCGCCACCAAACCGAGTTCACCTCTGGCTGATTCTGGAGCCATGCGCTCATCCTAGCGGCTGAATTGTTGGTCGGATAGATGTACACATCAGCCGCTAATCGCTGATTTAGCCACTTATCGGTTGTATCTCGAAAGCTTCCGACCATTGTTTCTACACCAATGTTTGCCGCCAGCGCTAACATAAACGCCATCGTAGCCACACCGCGATAGCTCATGCTGGCTGCTGCATCAGCAAAAAACCAACGGACACGAACCCATCGCATGGTATAAGAAAAACTTTGGAACATATGCCACATAATAAATGGCATAAACAACGCCACACTAACCAACATCAGCGCAATAATTGCAAAGCCGGTTTCTTGTGTTTTCGGCGCCTGATATACCGCTATTGCAGCGACACAAAACGCACATGCCGCAAGCGCCTGCCAAGAGAACTCTCTTCCAGCAAATCGCATTAGCGACAGTCGAGAAGAAAGGCGGATTGGTTGTGACTTCAGCAAACGGATTAATGGCCACAGACACGATATCAACGCACCCATCGCTGCCATGATTAGGCTATATAAGCTAGATTGCCATGACCATCCTATGGTTAAACCTACGTTGGCATCATACAAATCACTCAGGCTCGAAGACACTGCTGGGATAAGTTCATTCGCTAAGATCAAGCCAAAAAAGTTACCACACGCCCACGCAATAAAGACGAGCAAAGACAACTCTAGCAATAAGGCTTGCGCTAACTGTGTTCCGTTAACACCAGTCTGTCTCAAAATACCTACCAAACGTTGTCGCTGGATGAAAGACAGAGACATCGCTTGATAAAAAATAAACAACCCGACCAAAAACGACAGCATTCCCATCGCGGTGAGATTCATATGGAATGCGTTAGTTAGCGACTCAAGCTCAGTACGCGTATTCCTAACGAGCGTCATTCCGTTTGGCAACATGTTTTTCAGTGCTATCAGCTTTTCCTCTGGCATTTCGCCACAAGAAATCGCAGACAAACCTGAGCTCCGCTTGAGCATACGCAACAACGATATATCAGTAACCAGCCGAGTACCCGAAAGCATCTTGTCCTTATCTACTTGAATAGGCCCAAGACGGCTTCCGTCATTCATCTCAATGAAGTCCCCATCCTGCCAACTCATGTAAGCGGCCAAATCTTGACTAACGAGAATAGGATAAGGAGGCTTCATTAGTGATAAAACAGGCATCTCACCTAGCGATTTTCCTTGTTGTAGTGGGATCATCGCGACAGGATCTATCCCCACCAACATCAGGCTCATATCGGTCTTGGCATCTAGATGCAGCACGTCAAACGGTGCACATTGGTTGAACCCAGCTCGACGTAACTGAATATAGAAACCTTGAGGAATTTTATTGGCAGAGTGCTTCGTTCGGATTCGGTATGGCAAAGGATTGGAGAAAAGCTTTTCCCCAGTAGCATAACTTTGTTTTGCATGCTGGTTGATAGAAGTAACACCAACAAGGAGGGACACGCCTAAAGTTAATCCCAGCCAGACAAGAATAATTTGTAGAGGGTAACGACGGTAATGACCGAGTAGTGCCTTAACTACGGGCCATAACATGTAGCTGCCCTCCTTGAAGTCGAATCTTTCCTTCCATATGGGCGGCCACTTTTTCACTGTGCGTCACTAACAGCAAAGTACACTCCAGTTGGCGAGCGAGACTCGTTAATAAGCGCATTACTGCTTCTGCGTTTCGCTCATCTAGACTACCAGTTGGCTCATCAGCAAGCAGGATTTTGGGTTCCATATAGAGTGCACGAGCAATCGCCGCACGTTGTTGCTGACCACCAGACGCCTCTTCCGGATAACGTCCTAGCAATGGCATTAAGTCCAAAGCAGAAAGAATTTGACGCCACAACTCTTTATCTTCCGGCAGACCTTTTAACTGACGACAAAAACGAATATTGTCGGCAATATTAAGTGTAGGAAGCAGGTTGAATTGTTGGAAGATATTCCCAATATTGTTGCGGCGATAAAGGGTTCTTAAATGCTCCGGTGCTTCATGCATAGCAAAATTTGGAAACTGCACTTCACCAGAGTCAGCAGTATCCAATCCGGCGATTAAATTCAGTAGAGTACTTTTACCCGAACCACTTTCTCCCATCAGAGCAACTTGGTCGCCTTGCTGCAATGTTAATTCTGCCCCTTGTAATACAGGGTGAAACTCTCCCCCGTCTACATAGCCTTTACATAGGTCTGACAGTTTTAACATTGATTATGCCGCTCGGATGGTGTTTAAAAATTGGGATCAGAATCTACACTAAAATCCTGTTAGTAGAAAGTATTTTGAATGCTTGATCACACTATGGAAGTACAAATGCAACTCGATTCACTTTCTGTTGCTAATTTTGTTGACGTTTTGAGCAGATTTTTGCAGCCAAAATAAACTCTGTTCCTCCTTACTGGCCAATCAGGTTTTTCATCCATTTTCGGCTAACCATTCTTGGCAAGCAAATCGCCCACTTCACAACTTCTTCCGTCAAAAAGAGTAAGTAAACCCATTGTGGGTCCCAATTGAGATAAATCGCTGCAAATGCTGCGAGTGGAATCCCGATCACCCACTGCGCCAAGATGTCTTGATACAAACAAAACTTAACATCACCGCCCGCACGTAATACACCAACAATCGCCATCATCGGCACCGAGCGTAGCACGACACCCAACGCAAGAATCACCATAAACTGTTCAGCTAGCTCGCGAGTGTCTGTTGTCAGTGCACTAAACGCATTAAGGATCCATTGATTTGACACTATCAACAAGACGGCGACCACAAATGCGATAAGCACATTCAAAATGACCGTAGCCCATGCTTGATAATAAACGGGTTCAAAATTACGAGCGCCGAGCTGGTTCCCGACTAGAACTGCAGCCGCATTCGATAAACCAATCATCATCGCCAATGCGATCGACTCAACAGGTGTCATTACGGAAAGTGCCGCCAAACCTTGTACACCTGCTTGCCCCATGATGGCGTGATAAGCAAACAGCCCACCAGCCCACGCCAAGAAGTTAAATGTGGTTGGCAAAGAGAGGCTCAAGAAACGCGTAATTTTATCTAAGACCAATCCTGCGCGTATATCATCCCAACCAAATGCGATTATGTGTTTTTTCAACCATAGATAACCAAACAAGCAACCTACTTCGATCGCGCCACTGATTACCGTTGCGATCGCTGCTCCCGTAATACCCAGAGCAGGAAAGCCTAATTGACCAAAAATTAAAACCCAGTTAAGAAACACATTAGATAAAATGCCTATACCACTAAAAAAAGTGCTTAGGCCTGGTTGGTGCATCGCCCTTAGGCCCACCGACATACTGGCCACACATGCAACAGCAAACATGCTAACCGACGAAATAATGAGATAGCTGGCCCCTAATTCAATCACTTCTTGTGAATCGGTAGTCAAGCTCATGATGAGTTGTGGAAAAACAACAAACAAAGCAACAGCAATCGCAGCAAACATCATTGCGATCATCCATGTTAAAGCGGTACTGCGACGCACCCCAACTTTATCGCCAGCCCCCCAATATTGAGCGGTTAACAACGCACCGCCCGTTGTCACCCCAACTAACATGATGGTGGTGACGAAAGTCGCGCGCGCAGCAACTCCAACAGCGGCAATTTCTGCTTCACCAAGTTGACCAAGCATAAGAACATCGACGAGGCTTCGGCTAGAAAACATCATGCTTTGCAGTGTAATTGGTAACGCGATTGCAAATAAACGACGTAAGAATGCTTTATCTGCGTGTATTGAGAGTTGAGAAAGAAAAGTCACAAGCGCTCCAACGACAACTTATTGATAGAATGGGGAAAGTGTCTCATGATTATACTCTGTGGTGTTTATTCCACCAACGATAAAAGGACAGATAATGAAAAAGGTGTTGGTACTAGGCGCCTCGGGTTACATTGGCTCTCAACTTCTTCCGTTACTTTTAGATAAAGGTTACGCCGTCACAGCAGCGGCGCGACATATTGATTATTTAGAGTCAAGAACTCAGCCTCACCCTAATTTAACGTTAAGGTATCTCGACTTGGCTGACGCAGAGACCACGAAGGCTGTAGTGAACGATTTTGATTTAGTATTTTTTCTCGTGCACGGGATGGCTCAAGGTGATGACTTTGTTGAGTACGAACTAAACCTTGCTTTGAACTTCAAATTTGCGTTGGAACAAAGCTCCGTCGAGCATGTTATCTATTTGAGTGCCATTCAACCTCAAACCGGAAACTCTCGCCATTTAGCCGCTCGTAAAGCCACGGGAAAAATAATTCGACAGTCTGGTGTTCCAGTAACTGAATTGCGTGCTGGCGTTATCATCGGCCCCGGCTCTGCCGCTTTCGAAATCATGCGTGACTTTGTCTACAACTTACCTATTTTGATCGCGCCTAAATGGGTCGACTCAAAAGCGAACCCTATTGCCTTGCCCAATCTCAACCACTATTTGTTGAAGTTAGCAGAAGCTCCCTCTCCAGAAGAAAGTCAAATTTATGAAGTTGGTGGGCCAGATACACTTAGCTACCGCGAACAGTTCAAAGTCATTTGCCGAATCACGAACAAGCCGTATCGACTGTGGTCGACCCCGCTACTTACTCCGAAAATGGCATCGTACTGGCTAGGTTTAGTTACCTCAGTGCCAACTAGTATCGGTAAAGCATTACTTGCTGGCTTAGAGCACGACTACATTGCAAACTCCAAAGCGATTGAAGAACGATTTCCTCAAACGCTGATCAGCTACGAGCAAGCGGTAACTGATACCATTCAAGATGAAGGCACATTTGTACGCAGTAATGTCTGGGGGTTTGAACCCGCAGCGCTTCGTCGATGGCAACCAGGATATGGTTATTACCCAAAACAAGCTGGAGCGAGCATTAAAACTCATGCCTCCGCTGCGGCATTATGGAAAGTGGCGCAAAAGATCGGGAGTCGCGAAAAAGGCTATTACTTTGCCAACATCTTGTGGCGTACACGTGAATGGCTCGATATCTTTTTTGGTGGCGGAAAACCGATTCGCGTTTCTCCTCCTGGACCAGAGCTTAAAGTCGGTGATTTTATTGACTCTTGGAAAGTGATTCGCTGCGATAATAATCAGTTTCTTTCACTGTTTTTTGGTATGAAAGGCCCAGGCCTTGGGCGTTTAGAAATTACCATCAAAGATCTCGGTGACGAACGAGAGCTGGATATTACCGCCTGGTGGCACCCGCAAGGGTTTCTTGGGCTGCTTTATTGGTTTGCAATGATGCCAGCCCATCTTTTCATATTTAAAGGCATGGTCAAAGCCATCGCGAAAGAAGCAAACCGTTTAGAAAACAAAAAGCCCCAATAACAGGGGCTTCTAAACACTCAAAATGTCACTTTAGTCAGCTTTGAACGAGAGTGGAATTTCGGCTAACTGGTTGCCTTCGTTTGCTGGAAAAATAAGGTACTCGCCATGGTATTTCACCATCGATTTGTAGTCTGTTACCTTATGAACCATAAAGCCCGCTTGCGCTGCTTTCTCAACAAACTCAGCATGATTGCCACGCACAAACCAACTCATTGGCTTTACGAGCAACTCGCCATCAAAACAGCTTTCGCATTGGTCTGCACATAACGCTAAAGAGTTTTGACCTTCAGTGAAGATTTGTACTTTGCCGCACCCAATCAGTTGCTCAGATGTTGAGACTTCCCAGCCTGCTTGCTCCATCAAATCAAGAAAAGACTCAATATCTGAATCTTTGAACACTTTGGAGTCTTCACCTTCAGGGAAGAATTGCGCATAAAAAGAAGAAATACGTTTAAAGATAAACAACAAACCAGCATCGTTCCCCTTTGAGCGACCTGCTTTTTGCCAACGCGTTAAGTCATCGCCTACCGTACGTCCGAAACGTTGTGATTTTAGCGCCTTTGTTACCCAACGCACTAAATAATGGTTATTCGCAACAGGGGCATTGGCTAACTTACCTGAGCGATGCTCTTGATCTAACTCTTCAAGTGCTGAGTTAACCAAGTTTTGAATTTCTTTGGTGTAATTCGACATTACGCCTTTCTTCCTAAAGTCCAATAAAACAGTGCTGAAAGCACAGAACAAGCAAACATTACGATGATCATCGGCCAAGCAACATTCCCGGGCAGTGATGCCACCAGCGCACCAACCAATGAACCGATACCGAATCTTAATGTCCCCGCTAGAGACGACGCCGTACCCGCCATTGATGGGTAACCACTTAAAAGCAGCGCCATCGCGTTACTACCTATCGTCGACAATGTACCGATAAACAGCACAACAAAAGGTACAATGCCCCATAATCCGAAGTCCATTAACCAACTTACGAATAAACCAATCCCCGCCAAAAGTTGCACGAACAACCCAAAACGAAGCATGGCATGGGAACCAACTTTCTTCACCAAGCGACCATTAATACTGGTCATGATGATCATCGCCACAATGTTCAAACCAAATAGGTAACCAAAGTGGTCTGGTCGAACACCATATAAATCAATATAAACAAAAGAACCCGCCGTCAAAAATGCAAACATTCCGGAAAATGAAAACGCACCTGAGAGCATCAAACCGATCGCTTCAGGATTGGAGCATAATCTGGCGTAGTTTCTCAGCGTCGTGCGGAAACGAAGAGGCTGACGATTTTCAGGCTGTAACGTTTCAGGGATTTTCCAAAGTACGAGAAAAATCACAACTACAGCGAAAATAGCTAGTACCCAAAAAATGGAACGCCAACCAAACCAAATCGCGAGATGGCCACCGATCATCGGTGCCACCAACGGCGCAATAGTAATGACCAGAGTAACGAAGGACATTGCGCGTGCAAAGTCTTCACGGTCAAACATGTCACGCACGACAGCTTGGATAATGACCGCCGCTGCCGCGCCAGCAAAACCTTGTGCCGTACGTACATAGGTCAGCGCATCAATGCCATTTGTTGTCGCACTCACAACAGCAGCCAAGCCGAAGAAAAGTACGCCTAAAATCAACACAGGTCTGCGACCAAAGCTATCGGCAAGCGGCCCGTGAATTAACTGGCCGATCGCAAAACCCGCGGTATAAGCCGTCAACGTAATCTGAACCGCGCCAGGCGCGACCCCCAAACCTTTCGCAATTGTTGGCATCGCAGGCAAATACATATCGATCGCCAAAGGCGTCAAAGCACCAATCGCTCCTAGTACCAGAAACAATAGAAAACTGATTTGGGATTGCGGAGCACTTTGAGCTTTTTCTGTCATTCTTTTACCTCTTGTTGGAGCCCTACCGTCAATACTTGCAGAACAAAGTGAAAATAACGGAAGTTCTCATATCGCTGAATGTAGAAGCCAAAAACCTGTTCTATCCAACGTTCGAGAATCATAAGGGCAAATATGTACCAAGGTGTGACCTTGACGAACTCGACATAGAAAAGCATGTGAAAGCGAAATGTGTTTATGGGAAACAAACACAATGCAGTAAAAATGATGGCGTTGACACCATCATTCCATTCACCGTAGCCGAAGGCTTTGCAATAAGAGTATGCATGCATCAGCTAAATGCAAAGGCATATCACTGAGATGAGTAAGCACACCGGAATTGTCTAGGCACTAATTTTGGTAGGAAAATTTATTTTGAGCCAATTCCTACCAAAAGACTAGTTCCTATTAGGAACTAAAGAATTTCCCATGCCGACAATTAATTCCAAATAGAATCAATTTCTTCTTGCGTGAGGTAGCGATAATCACCTGGTTCTAGTGCCTCATCAAGTTCGATAGAACCAATACGCTCACGATGTAAGTACTCAACTTTATTTCCTAACGCCGCGAACATACGTTTCACTTGGTGATACTTACCTTCCACGATAGTTAACAATACTTCATTCTCGGCCTCGTTCACGATTTCCAAACGAGCGGGCAATGTTGCTTCTGATTCATTGCGCAAAATGATGCCTTGTTCGAGCTTTTCCGCGTAATCTGGCTGAATAGCATCGACGAGCCAAACACGGTACGTTTTCTCACACTTATGCTTAGGTGAGGTAATACGGTGAGACCACTTACCATCATCCGTAATCAACACTAAACCAGTTGTGTCGACATCTAATCGGCCCGCAAAGTGAAGGTTTTCAATTTTAGGCTCATCAAGCAATGCGAATGCAGTTTGGTTGTAGCCATCTTCATGTGAACAAACAAAGTCAGCAGGCTTATACAACATAATGTAACGAGGACCAGGAGCACCAATAACACGGTCTTCCCACATCACTTCCGCACCTTCAGGTACTTTAAATGCACCACTTTTTTGAACCTCACTGTCTACGGTGATGTCTCCACTTTTGATGATCTTTGTTGCCTGTTTGCGTGTTGCACCCAGAGCGTCACACAAATATTTATCTAAACGCATGAATACCTCATTGAATTATACCCAAGTGATCTCTAAATCTTGGTTTAAAGGTCACTTGGGTATAAAAGTCAGGTATTATAGCGTTCCTCGTTCGAATAGTTGAGCAATTTCACATATTTTCATGTACACACTTCGTCCTTATCAAGCCGACTCGGTTAAAGCCGTTATTCATTACTTTCGTAAACACTCGACACCAGCAGTGATCGTGCTGCCAACCGGTGCAGGAAAAAGCTTGGTGATCGCAGAACTTGCTCGCCTTGCGAAAGGACGAGTGTTAGTCCTCGCCCACGTAAAAGAACTGGTCGAGCAAAACCACGCAAAGTATGAAGGTTATGGTTTAAAAGGTTCCATCTTCTCAGCAGGATTGGGACGAAAAGAAACTGACCAGCAAGTCGTGTTTGCTTCGGTTCAATCGGTCGTACGTAACTTAGATTCGTTCAAAAACCAGTTTTCTCTGCTCGTTATTGATGAGTGCCATCGTGTGCCAGATGACAAAAACAGCAGCTACCAAAAAGTTATTACTCACTTACGAGAACTGAACCCTGGCATTAAGGTGCTAGGACTAACTGCAACGCCCTATCGTTTAGGAATGGGCTGGATTTATCAGTATCACACCCGAGGTCAAGTGCGAACCGAAGAGCCTCGATTCTTCCGCGATTGTATTTTCGAACTGCCGATCCGTTACTTGCTCGACGAAAACTTCCTCACTCCAGCCCGCATGATGGATGCGCCCGTTTTGTCTTACGACTTCTCTCAGCTGAAGCCCGCTAACACCGGACGCTACAAAGAAGCAGAAATGGACATGGTGATCGATAAAGCCAAACGTGCGACTCCACAAATTGTTGAGCAAATCATGCAATATGCGAAAGAACGTCAAGGTGTCATGATCTTCGCTGCAACTGTTCGACACGCACAGGAGATACACGGTTTATTGCCAGAAGGCGAAACTGAAATCGTCATTGGTGATACACCTACGCCGGAGCGCGATGCGATCATCCAAGCGTTCAAGAATCGTCAAATAAAATGCTTGGTCAATGTTTCGGTACTGACAACCGGGTTTGATGCGCCGCATGTCGATTTAATCGCGATTTTGCGACCAACAGAGTCAGTCAGTCTGTACCAACAGATAGTAGGACGAGGATTACGCTTATCAGACGGAAAATCAGAATGTTTAGTGCTTGATTACGCAGGCAACAGCTACGATTTATACCAACCTGAAGTCGGTGATCCCAAACCAGACTCTGACAGTGAAATTATCACGATTCCTTGCCCGGCTTGCGGATTCAATAACAACTTCTGGGGTAAGTTGGATAGTAACGGTTTCTTGGTTGAACATTTTGGCAGACGTTGCCAAGGTTACTTTGAAGATGAAGACACAGGCGAACGTGAACACTGTGGCTACCGTTTTCGTGCCAAATACTGCGGTGAATGTGGTGCGGACAACGATATCGCTGCACGAATTTGTCATGAGTGTGATGCGACGCTCGTAGACCCAGATAAAAAGCTAAAAGAAGCCCTTAATCTCAAAGATGCATTAATCTTTGAATGCACAGAAATGGACCTATCTGTATTTAAGTCCAGTGATGGTAAATCTCAGCTAAAAGTGACGTATTCTGGTGAACCATACCAAGGCGAAGGCAATGCGTTAGTTCATGAGTTTTGGTCATTGAGTACCAAAAAACAAAAACAAACGTTTAAAGATCAGTTCGTACGCCCCCACTTAGCAGACAAGCATCGCCCTTTTGAAGAGGCTTCACCGACACGTGTTGTTGCCAATCAACATCGTTTCCGTTTACCTCAGTTTGTTATTGCTAGAAAATCTGGTCGCTTTTGGAAGCTGCGAGATAAAATTTTTGAAGATGAGTTGAAATAACATCCACAACACATGGCAAAACTTAATTAGCTGATTCACTCTCTGTTCATCTATATCCGATATACTGCGGCTAACGCTCCAGAAAAGGTTTGACTATGTATAAAGCAACGACTTCTCTACATTCTGCGTTACTTTTCGGCCTTATTGCGACATTCATGTGTGCACCAAGTTTTGCCAAGCATGACAACGAGTACACATCACAAAATGGCCACGCCATCGTGCAAGATGTCGAAAAGCCAGGAACACGCATCGAATTCGATGAAGATCAAGATGAGGTCTACCGCGCGGTTCAACAAGGATATATACGACCATTTTCGGAACTTTACGCCGCAGTAGAAAACGACCTATACGGCCGAATCATCAAGGTCGAGCTTGAAGAAGATGATGATGCTTGGGTGTATGAATTGAAAATTCTGTACAACAACAGCGTCCTGAAAGTTGAGTACGACGCCGCCACGCTAGAAATGCTTGAGATCAAAGGTCGCAGCTTTAACAAAGCGTTAAAGCCGCAAAACAACTAAACTTGTCTAATGCGTCATCCAGACACGATGCGTAGCTTACTTCGATAAAAATCCAAACATAATAAGAATCATCAATATGAAAATACTTGTTGTTGAAGATGATCCTCGTTTAGGCGAGCAAATCATCGAAACATTAGAAAGTACCGGCTGGGTACCAGAATTGTCCCAAGATGGCATAGACGCTCTGTATCGCGCGACTTCGGAAGAATGGGACGCCATTGTTCTTGACCTCGGCTTGCCAAAACTGGATGGTCTTACCGTCCTAAAAGGCATCAGAGATGAAAACATTAATACTCCTGTCGTGATTCTAAGCGCTCGCGACACCCTAACGCAGCGAGTTGAAGGCTTAAACGCAGGTGCAGACGATTACCTAACTAAACCATTTGAAATGGTTGAGCTTATCGCTCGTATTCGTGCACAGCTTCGAAGAGCCTCTGGTAATGCCTCTCCTGTGATGCAAATTGGCGACTTGAGCTTGGATACACGCACTTCTAAAGTCATGTGGCAAGGTCAAGCGATAAGCTTGACGGCGCTAGAGTATAAAGTGGTCGCTTACTTTATGCATAACCCGGAAAAAGTGATTTCTCGAACCGAACTCGTCGAGCACATTTACAAACAAGACTTTGATCGTGACTCCAACACAATCGAAGTTTTTATCGGCCGAATTCGCAAAAAAATCGCACCAAAGATCATCAAAACTGTCCGAGGGTTGGGATACCAATTAAATGCCGAATAGAAACAGGCTACCGTTGAACGCAATAAAACGACTGAGTATCAAAAGTCGCCTCGTTTTAGCGGCGATCGTTTGGTTAACGGCAATGATCCTCGCCGCTGGTGTGACGATACCGACGCAGGTCTACAACTATATGGTTGATGACACTCGCTCACAGCTCAGCATTTTTATGGATGAAGTCGCAGCACAGTTAGAAGTCGATAACACCGGGCATCTTTCACTCGCAGCTCAGCTATCAGACCCTCGATTTAACCGACCTTACAGTGGTTTGTATTGGAGTGCCTCTACAGAGGCAAGCCTCGAACGTTCTCGTTCGTTGTGGGACAAAAAAATCGAATACAAAGGTTTGGATAAAGATGCGTATGGAGCAAGAGGCGAAAAACTAATTACGCTAGAAAAAGCACTGTATCTTCCTGATTACGATGGTCCTATTCACATTATTATTGGTATTGACGAAGAGCCCATTAAAAATACCCTTCAAACGTTAATCGGCCAACTTTGGCTTATTTTGGGTTTATTATTCGCGGGCGTACTTACCGTCATTTTACTGCAAATTGCTTGGTCATTGAGTCCGCTTACAAAGCTACAAAAAGAATTAGCCGAGCTGAAGTCTGGTAATAAAAAGAGTCTAGAAGAAACCTACCCAAAAGAGATTTCTCCTCTAATCTTCGACCTCAACGCTCTGCTGTTCCATTACCAAGAATTACTAGAGAGAGCTCGCAATCATGCAGGTAACCTATCTCATGCACTTAAAACGCCACTTTCTGTTCTAAAAAATGAAGTTCAGACGTTAGAACCTGAGGCACAATCCCGTCTCCGAGCTCCAATCAATCAAATACAAGACCATATCGATTACCATTTGGGTCGTGCCCGTATGGCCGGATCGATGAACATATTATCAGTGAAGTCGAACCCAGCAGATCGTGTGGATGCTATCTCAATGGCGTTTGATAAAGTGTATGCGAGCCGAAGCATTACCTTAATTAATGAACTTGATTCAGAGCTGAATGTAGCAGTAGAGCAGACCGATCTCGATGAAATGCTAGGTAACTTGCTAGAAAATGGCTATAAGTGGGCCAACAGCATGATTCGTGTGCACTCCTCTCAGGATAAGGAAAATATACACATCATTATTGAAGATGATGGGCCAGGCATCCCTAAAGAGAAACTGAGTCAAGTAATCAAGAGAGGAGTTAGATTGGATGAAACAACCCCTGGCTCAGGTCTTGGTCTAAACATAGTCAGTGAAATGGCACACAGTTACCGAGGTCAATTAACATTGGATACAAGCGCTTTAGGTGGATTAAAAGCATCTTTAGTCTTACATCTCAGCCGAACATAAAGCATATAACACATAAACTTTGTTTTTCGGACCATGATCAGTAAACCGATGAAAATGAAGTCGATGTGAACAAAATCCAAGCAAAGCGTTAAAAGGGATAGCCTTCCACCCCGCTAAATCATACCTTTTTGTTGATTTGGATACGATTTGGGTTGCCCATTTATAAGTGGAATGATAGTATCCGCGCTCGCTTGAACAGTTCCTGTTTCAAGCTTTACCACGAACAACAAGGTCGCATTGTTGATTGTGAACATTTGATTTTTACTAATTTGAGAGTAAATACTATGAAATTCGAAGCAGTAGTACGTACTGAACTAGGTAAAGGTGCG
Source organism: Vibrio sp. YT-19(2023) (assembly GCF_033337395.1). Classification (NCBI taxonomy): domain Bacteria; kingdom Pseudomonadati; phylum Pseudomonadota; class Gammaproteobacteria; order Vibrionales; family Vibrionaceae; genus Vibrio; species Vibrio sp. YT-19(2023). The sequence continues at coordinate 46,884 of NZ_JAWOQN010000018.1, forward strand.
AGCCGCCGCCTACGTCACGCTGGCAAATTCCCTGCAGTTGTATACGGCGGTGAAGAAGCAGCAGTAGCTATCGTTCTTAACCACGACGACATCGTAAACCAAATGGACAAGCCTGAATTCTACGAAGGCATCGTTCTAGTTATCGATGGCAAAGAAGTTAAAGTTAAGCCACAAGACGTTCAACGTCACGCGTTCAAGCCAAAAGTTGAACACATGGACTTCATCCGTATCTAATTCCCTACCAAGGAATTAATCGGATTAAATCCAAACCTTTTGCATAAAAGATAATCGGACTTACCAACCGAGACATCTAAAAAATTTCAAAACCCCGGAGTCTTACCACCTCCGGGGTTTTACTATATTTGGCATATAGCATTTGATTTATGAGCGGGCAATATACTTCACTAAAGTGAGATCGGTCAGCGTCATACTCTCAATCACTTCCGACTCTTCCTCTCCAGTACGCACAAAACCACACTTCTTGTAAAAGTTAAGCCCCTGTTGATTAGTATCCAGTGCTTTCAAACTGATCTGCATAACTGACGTAGAGAGCAAACGTGTCTCTAACTCATCTAACAGTGCACTTCCTGCTCCTTGCCCATAATGTAGCGGCGTAACGTAGCAACATGTCACTAATGCCGTTTTATCTTCGCTGGTGTGGTTAGGTAACTCGTAACTTAAAAAGCCAACAATTTCTCCTTGCCTCTCAACTACGATCAATTGGGCCAGTTGCTCCGTCATCACTCGTGCCCACATCCTTTCTCGACGCTCAATCGTAAACTGCTCTATGTAGCTCTTTGGCATTAATCCTTTATACGCCACCTGCCAAGAATCAACGTGTATCTTGGCGATTTGGGCTGCTTCCTTTTTGAGTGCGTCCCTTACTGTGTATCTCATAAGCATCCTTTATTAGCGTTCACCACTTACAAATTCTTTTAACCCTACCCTTTAAACCAAAGCTCAAAGATAACGGCTACAGTCGCAACGCTTTACATTAATCCATTTCATTTTCATTAATTAAATGATAGTTCACATCATAATATTCGAAGAAGAACGATCCATTATTTACTTTTCATTTTGACTCATTAGGTTGAATCTATTTGTTTAAACACTCGAGTGTCAAATGCGGAATAAGCACGATAAGGTATCGGATGAGGATAAATAAACGATGCTTAAAGCATAACGTTTCTAAACGATCGCAATTATAGTAAAGAGATAAATACAATTTTTGATAGAGTTTGGCAGAATAAAGCCATGATCAAATGAGTTTAAGCTCTGTGCTGTTCATTATGCATACAAACCGCCACCCCTCATCATCAGAGCGAAAATTTATAACGATTTGTGTCATACCTATTAGGAAAAACATAAACTTGGCAAAATAATCACCAAAATCAGCGTAATACTTCGTAAAAATGCGCATTGATTCACACAAACAACACACATTCAATTAACTACCTCACAAAAAATAGAGCTAGCGATATAAAATAAATACTAAATACCAATTCTGTTTATTTATAGACGTAGTTTGCAGGCTTATTAATTCATTTCTCCGATAGAAGTATAAATAAGAGATAGATCACTAAAGTTTCACATTAATTCCGTATATTTCACGCCGTAACAATAACAAAATCACAAAGAAAGGATCCCTTATGAAGTTTTCCAAATCTCTTTTGGTAGTGGCAGTGGGCGCTGCGCTAGCAGGATGCGGCTCAGACAGCGACAATTCTCCAGTAACCTGCGAGACTGCAGATTCTTGTACTAAGTTCACCGTTCTCCACACTAACGATAACCATGGTCGCTTTTGGCATAACAGCGACGGCGAATACGGCATGGCTGCGCGTCACACTTTAATCGAATCTATCCGCGCAGAAGTCGAAGCAAAAGGCGGTGAAACCATTCTGCTATCTGGCGGTGATATTAATACCGGTGTACCAGAATCAGACATGCAAGATGCGGTTCCAGACTTCGTAGGGATGAACCTACTTGGTTACGATGCAATGGCTGTCGGTAACCACGAATTTGATAACTCACTAGATATTCTCGATATGCAAGCCGAGCTAGCTGACTTCCCTATGCTGGCTGCGAATATCTATAAAAAAGATACAAACGAGCGTTACTTCGACCCTTACAAAGTATTTACTATCAACGGCCTTAAGATCGCTGTTATTGGTCTAACAACGCAAGACACTGCGAAGCTAGTCAATCCAGACAACGTATCAAACATCCACTTCGAAGACCCTCAAGTAGAAATCAAAAAGGTACTGAAGGAAATCGAAGAGAACGAAAAGGTAGACCTAGTATTTGCAACGACGCACATGGGTCACTACGAAGATGGTAAAAACGGTAGTGAAGCACCAGGTGACGTGAAACTCGCTCGCTCTCTTGAAGAAGGACAGCTAAACGCTATCATCGGTGGTCACTCACAAAACCCTGTATGTATGGAACCAGGTACCAATGAGTATGCTGATTTCAAACCTGGGGATGATTGTGCCCCAGACCAACAAAAAGGCACTTGGATTATGCAAGCGCATGAGTGGGGTAAATATGTGGGTCGTGCAGACTTCGAATACTACGACGGCAAGCTTCACTTAGCGAATTACGCACTGATTCCTGTAAACCTTCTAGACGAAAACGATGAAGTTATCGGTGAACGAATTCAACAAGATGCAACGGTAAAAGCGTTACTACTGCCATACCAACAACAAGGTCAAGAGTTATTAGATGAGAAGATTTCTAATACGACGGGTAAGTTAGAAGGTGATCGTAACGTAGTTCGCTCTCAACAAACTAACCTAGGTCACCTACTCGGCGAGGCATACCGTACTTACAAAACGGTAAATGCTGACTTTGGTGTGATGAACTCTGGCGGCGTGCGTGATTCAATCCAAGATGGTGATATCACTTACCGTGACGTACTAACGGTTCAGCCATTTGGTAACTTCGTGACTAAAGCAACTATGACAGGTAAAGAAGTTAAAGAATACTTAGATGTGGTTGCGACGAAATCTGCAGGCTCTGGTGCTTACGCTCAACTAGATAACATCACTTTAGATGTAAATTGTGATGCTGGCTCAGTAACCATTACCGATATTAACAATAAAGGCTTCGATCTAGACGCAACGTACACATTCTCTGTAATCAGCTTCAGTGCTGCTGGTGGCGATAACTATCCAATCATCGATGTTCAATCTACACAGCTAACCGATGCATATGTTTTGCGCGAGTTCTTCGTAAACAACCAACAAATCTCTGCGGATAACTACAACAAGAACTTAGAGAACATCAAGTACTTCAGTAATGGCCAACCAGTAAAAGGCTGTCCTGCATCTGGTAGCTAATACTCAACACCTTACCCCTGGCACTAAGAGCTTTTACAAGCAATTTCGTCAGGGCTTTCCTCAAAACCGAAGCTTTGTGCTTCGGTTTTTTATTTTCGATAAATTACTGAAAACTCGCCACCTTCACAATATGTTCAAAAATTGTTCATTTGTGTTATTGACGCCCCTGTGTTGGGCTTCTATGTTTGATAAGGTCTTTTAAATATGCAGGTTCATCGGCTAAATTTCGCGAAACATTTTTAATCGCACAGTCAATGATTCTGAGAAAGATGTGAATGGCGTTACAAACACTGCTCTCAAACAATTTGTCTTTGGACTTCAAACGATGGTGATGTGCCTCCACGCGCACACTAATGAGCAGCGATCTGGACGTCAATGTGTTCAAACTGCTGCCATCGAGTTCTGGAGGTCAAAAATGAAACGAGCCAGCAATAGCTACAGACTCCAAATGATCAAAGAAGTAGTTACCCGTAGAGAGCGTGAAGCTTGTACGGATCCTATGGCGAGATACATTCATCAACTCATGGATGAACGCCCAACAAGTAAATTAGATGTTGAATTCAATCATCGATTTTCAGGAAATCACTTCGACGAACAAGCGGGAGGCTGGGTTAGCGACCGTTGGTCGATGAAATAACGCCAATTACCGCTTTATAGGGAAAATGGATAAGAGATTCCCGGTTCTTAAAGGACACCTTGCAGGACCGGGAATATGTCAAAGCCTAAGCAGAACCGAAAGCGAAGGCGTAACACCACAGACTGAACAAGAGTTCTAGAATAAGTCTTGTTGAGGCGATGACTCATCTTGAAGCTGTTCTGGCTTCGTCTTCCCCGCCAACATCTTTCTTCTGTACCTTTGACGACACAACTTAATAACGTGCAACTGCTGAGCGGGGGTTAAGTTAAGCCAATTAAACCTTTCCTCTCTCTTTCTCATACACCCCTTGCAATACCCTTTTTCATCGGAGGTACATACTCCAACACAAGGGCTTGGGACAGTAAAAAACTCCAGTTGCTCCATACTAAAACCGCTCTTTCCATATTAGGGCGTATTGGCCTAGTTTAAATAATGAGAAGATTAGTCAGCAACAAAATCTGCTATATACTTCGTTATGTCAAAAACATACGAAACCATAACCTTATGCTGACAAAAACAGTGTTTTATTACTTATACTTACCGCGTTTATAAAAACGGAGTCTATAAAATGAAGCTTAGCCTAAAAACGTTAGTTACAGCAATCTCTCTCCCTGTTCTTATGACTGCTTGTGCTAGCAACGGTGATGATGTGAAAGAAATAACGGCTCAAGATTTGCAGCACCACAACTGGGAACTTGTTCAAGTTGATGGCAAAAATATCGTTCTAGACGAACACCAAAAAGCTGCTCGCCTAGAAATCGGTGAAAATCTAACCGCAAACGGCAACGCAGGTTGTAACAACTTCTTCGGTCAAGCCGAGCTGAAAAACAACCAACTACGCATCGAAAAAATGGGCATGACCATGAAGATGTGTATGGAAGATCAAATGAAGATCGAAAACGCAATGACACAAACACTATCTAACTGGAGCGATATCACGCTAACTAAAGATGGTCTTGTTCTGAAAAGTGCCGATCACGAATTGACGTTTACACTACGTGACTGGGTAAACTAATCCCAACTAAGTAAACCAAATAGTATTTTGAAAGCAGCCAGACGGCTGCTTTTTTATATCGATGAATCGTTAGTCATGCATGCTAAAGTCATTTAAATGGCCAACTTTCTTTCTCTTTTCGCCCTCAATTCCATGCTTTAGACATCAATTTTGCTCTGTAAAACAACCTATTCATATCTCTGGGGACAATAATTTTCAATTACTTGAAAGAATATCCTCAAACAAACGGTCCGCTCCTAAATGACACCAAATTTGTCCTTTCTTCGTTTTGCTTCACATTGAGAGTAATTCTTTGAATCAATGAGTGATTCCGTTTGGGATTGGCATTGATAATAGAGAGAGATGAATTACTATCCTTGTAACAGAGCGGAACGACTTGCGAAAACATCAATAGAAACGAAAGCAAGCACCAAAAGACATAACACGGAATAGATATGAAAAAGCTACTCAGCAGCATTGGCATTTTAGCCACGACTTTTGCGACACCTTCTTTTGCCGATTCATCAGTGAATAGCGAATGGCAAAAAATCGAACAGCAAGCCGACGGGCAATCCGTCTACTTTCATGCTTGGGGCGGGAGCCAAGAAATTAATCGCTACATACAGTGGGCGAGTAGAGAGCTAAAATCACGTTATAACGTGACGCTAAACCACGTTAAAGTAACTGATATTTCTGAGACCACTACTCGACTTATCGCAGAAAAAGCGGCAGGCAAAAACAGCGGTGGTAGTGTTGATATGGTTTGGATCAATGGCGAAAACTTCAAATCAATGAAGGATAACCAATTGCTATTTGGTCCTTTTGTCGAAGGTTTGCCAAGCTGGCAATATGTGGATAAATCTCTACCAATTGATGTGGACTTCTCCGAGCCAACAGAAGGTCTAGAAGCACCTTGGGGAGTAGGACAATTAGTGTTTATCCATGACGAGCAAACCCTCCATAACCCTCCAAAATCATTCTCAGAAATGCTGAGCTATGCAAAAGCGTTCCCGAATCGCCTGACTTACCCTCGACCACCAGAGTTTCATGGCACAAGCTTTATCAAAGCATTACTCATTGAACTGTCTAACAACGCCCCTGAGCTGCAACAACCAGTTACCGATGACACGTTTGAACAAGTCACTCAACCGCTGTGGTCTTATCTAGATGAGTTCCATAAAGTCGCTTGGCGCGGTGGTAAGCAGTTTCCAGGCGGTACAGCAGAAACCCTTCAGCTACTAGATGATGGTCAGACTGACCTGGCGATTACCTTTAACCCGAACGCGGTTTTCTCTGCGCAGTCGAGCGGTAATCTTGCAGAGAGCACCAAAGCGTACGCAATGGACGCAGGAGCACTCTCAAATATCCACTTTTTAGCGATTCCTTGGAACGCAAATGCCAGTGCTGGTGCACAAGTTGCGATAAACTTTTTATTGAGCCCTGAAGCACAGTCTCGCAAAGGTAACCTAAACATCTGGGGCGACCCTTCGGTACTAAGCAACCAATACCTAACTGGTTCGGCCAAAAACACTCAACAATTCAAATCTATCGCTGAGCCACATCCAAGTTGGCAAGCGGCGTTGGAAAAAGAATGGTTGAAACGCTACGGGAATTAGTAAGAATCCATGTTAAGAGCGCTGTATTTAGTCATTATCGCAGTTTGTATTTTGCCTACCATTCCGGGACTACTTGGAGTGGTGGTCTCTGCGCTCGGTTATGTACCTCCTATCGGTCTACACCACTTTTCTTTTGATGGCTTCAATGCCGTCTTTGATTGGGAAGGTGTTTGGACATCCATCGGGCTTACTTTCTACTCCGCCATTTTCAGTAGCTACTTGGCTTGCTTCATCACGTTTGCCATTCTACAGGCGTCTTGGGGCAGCAAGTTTTGGCGAAAAATTGAAGTTAGCCTTTCCCCACTTCTCGCTATGCCGCACGTCGCGTTTGCAATTGGCTTTGCGTTCTTGTTTGCCCCAACTGGTATGGGCGTTCGTGTTCTCAACCAACTGTTTGGTTACGACCCGAATGCACAAACGGTGAATGACTTAGCATTGCTGATTAAAGACCCACATGCACTCGGTTTGGTCATCATGCTTGCGATTAAAGAAGTGCCGTTTTTATTGTTGATGAGTATTCCGATCCTTCAGCAATTGAAAGTCGATAAGGTTGAAAAAGTCAGTCACTCGATGGGCTACAGTTCCGCGCAAACGTGGTGGAAATGCGTATTTCCGCAATGGTTAGCAAAACTTCGTTTCCCAATGCTGGCGGTATTGGCTTACAGTTTGTCCGTTGTCGATGTCGCCCTGATTATTGGCCCTACCAACCCACCGACGTTCGCGGTTTTGGTATGGCAATGGTTTAACGATCCAGATTTATCGCTCCTACCAAGAGCTGCCGCTGGCGCAGTAATACTGTTTGCGATCGCTAGCGTTTTGATTGGATTTGCACGCTTAATGGAATGGTGTATTACCAAAGGCTTCAAACGCTGGCAGTACTCTGGTCGAAACGGGTTTCGTTTACCCGGTAAAACCCTATTTTCACTGATTGCTCTACTTGCACTTCTAATGATTCCACTCATGGTGCTGTGGAGCTTTGCCCAACGTTGGCGCTTTCCAGATTTGCTCCCAAGCCGTTACAGCCTGCGTTTTTGGGAATACGAATGGCACAGTATTCTAGGGACTCTAGAACAAAGTATGTCAATCGCCCTGATCAGCGCGACTGTCGCGCTAGTTCTTGCTTTAATAGCACATGAGTATCGTCTCCGTTATCGCTGGCAGGTGCCCGGTTACATCATCGCCATCCCGATGCTGATTCCTCAGCTATCCGTGCTATTCGGTATGCAAGTGGTAACACTGTACTTAAACAGTAACGCGTATTTCTTTTGGGTATGCTGGGCGCATGTATTCTTTGCGTTCCCATTTATTTACCTCTCGCTAGACGGTCCGTGGAGCAGCTTCGACAATGGGTTAACTCGTGTCGCTCTCAGCTTGGGTAAATCACCGATGCAAGCTTGGTTAAAAGTGAAACTACCAATCCTCCTGCCTGCGATTGCATTCGCATGGGCTATCGGTATTAGCGTAAGTCTGGCGCAATACCTACCGACATTGGTGCTAGGGGCTGGGCGCATTAGCACCATCACAACCGAAGCCGTTGCACTATCCAGTGGTTTTGACCGACGTGTCACCGCTATTTACGCTATTTGGCAAGCTCTGCTGCCATTCTTGTTCTTCTCTTTTGCGATACTGCTTAGCCACTTGCACAGGAAGTATCGCCGCTTGTCTATAAAAGGTTTACTACTGAATGAGTCTTTGTCTCGAAAACCTCGCCATCCGTAAAACCAATGGCGACGCGCTTTTCTCGGCGTTCAATATGACCGTTGAAAAAGGTGAAATCGTTACCCTGATGGGGCCTAGCGGTTGTGGTAAATCCACTTTGTTGGATGCCATTGCCGGGCACCTATCCGCCGAGTTCAACTACTCTGGATCCATTACGCTTGATAACGAAAAGTTGGATGCCCTCCCTGCCCATAAGCGTCAGGTCGGTATTCTGTTCCAAGAAGATTTGCTCTTCCCTCATTTAACGGTGTGGGAGAACCTTGCCTTCGCGCTACCAAACTCAATCAAAGGTGAAGAGCGTAAAGCTCACGCCATGCAAGCACTGAAGAACATTTCATTGACCAAACTAGCAGAGTCCTTTCCTGACCAAATTTCGGGAGGGCAACGCGCCCGTATCTCATTGACTCGTATGCTGCTAGCAAAGCCGAAAGTTGCGCTACTTGATGAGCCCTATAGCAAGTTGGATAAAGACCTGCGTGTACAATTTCGCAATTGGGTGGTCGAACAATTGCAGCAAGCGAACATCCCTACTTTGATGGTAACGCACGATGAAGATGATATTCCTGATGGCAGCCGCTGCCTAAACTGGCCGTGGGAGACAAATCATGCTTGATAGCCTGAGTATAAAGCTCATCCGCAAACCGCTGGCACTCAGTGCGACATATATCGATAAATGTGGCATCACCGCAAATCAGACGACAGTATTTGGTTTTGTGCTTGGCTGTTTTGCCCTGCCGGCTTTGATCACCGAACAGTACTTGTTGGCGTTGCTGTTTATTTTGCTGAACAGAATCTGTGATGGGTTAGACGGTGCACTGGCAAGGATTCAAGGCATTACCGATGCGGGTGGCTTTCTTGATATCAGCTTAGATTTTTTGTTCTATTCGTTGATTCCTTTTGGCTTTGTGCTTGCCAACCCAGAGCACAATGCCGTTGCAGGCGCATTTTTGATTTTTTCCTTCATCGGCACTGGTAGCAGCTTTTTGGCTTTTGCCATCATGGCAGGAAAACAAGGCATCGATAATCCGGTATATAAAAACAAGTCGCTTTACTACATGAGCGGCTTAACCGAAGGTACAGAAACCATTGGCTGCTTGGTTTTATTTTGTTTGCTACCGCAACACTTTGCCGTCATCGCGTATATCTTTGGCGCGGCATGCTGGTTTACTACTTTTACACGTATTTATTCAGGGTTTCATACGCTTAACGATCATTAATACTGCTTAGACAATCGCGTTTCCTTAAGGGACAGGCCGCTAAGCCACTGTTTTATAAAGCACCAAAACGCAGGTTAAATTGGGGTATATACTCTTTGAATGAAGAAACCATTCGGAGGCTATATGAAAAAACAGATCAATTTAGGCATGTTGCTCACCATTACTTGTGCGCTCGTGCTTGGCGGCTGTAGCTCACCTAACCCGTACGGAGATGCATACGGCTCATCCGACACTCGCAAAGTTCAGCAGGTTTACTACGGCACAGTAGAAAAAGTAGAACCCGTAACCATTGATGCCTCTACCCAATCCAATGCCATTGGCACCATCGCTGGTGCTGCCGTGGGCGGGATCTTAGGCTCAAAAGTTGGGGGCGGTTCTGGCTCGGATATCGCTGCCATTGGTGGTGGTCTATTGGGTGGCTATGCAGGCAGCAAAGCGGCTGAAGCAACCGCGAAAAGAAATGGCGTGAATCTGACCATTCGTTTAGAGGACGGAAAGATTATCTCTATTGTTCAAGAAGCAAATCCAAACATGATTTTCCAACCAGGCCAAGCGGTCCAAATCAATGTTTCTGGTAATGACGCCAGAGTCGTTCCTCGTTAATTCGGACGAACCAAACCTTTGGCCTGCTTTAATTCAAACACCTAACCCGCGCAAGCTTACATCACTGGCTTGTTAACTTGCGCGTTTCTTTTCGTATCAAACTTGATCGTCGTCAATGGAACATCAATCTCCCACACCTTTCGATGTTCAAATGACATCAAGTTGCTAGCATGAGCCCATTCCAGATAACTTTGGGCTTGTTATGACTCCGACTGTTGACCACGTACTCCTTAATATCGCGCTAAACCTCAGCTCAAATCGCTCTCACGAGCAGCAATATCAAAATCTCATTGATGGGGTCGCGCAAGTATTCCCATGTGATGCGAGCTGCCTGTTTATCTTCGATGAGGATGGTTTTCTAACTCCTGTCGCGGTAAAAGGCTTATCCAGCTCGGTCTTAGGTCGTCGCTATTTCCCCAAGGCGCACCCTCGCTTAGATGCCATTATTCATAGCCGTGAACCGGTGCGTTTCGATGCCGATTGTTCACTGCCGGATCCTTTTGACGGCACACTATTAACCGAAGACCAGTGCATTGATGTTCATGATTGCATGGGCTTTAGCTTGTATGTCGAAGGCCAACTTGTTGGCGCACTAACGATGGATGCCCTAACGGTGGGCGCGTTTGATGACATCGATCCTGTCGCTATCGAAACCTTTGCAGCTTTGACCGCTGCGACATTGCGTAACATTGCGCAATTAAAAGCACTCAAAACACAAAACCAGAAGCAAAAAAGTGTCACTCAAACCCTTATCCAGCAAGCCCGTTCTCAACATGGCGAAATGGTGGGTTTGAGTCCGCAGATCAACCAGTTACGAAACAACATTGCGACCGTTTCTCAATCAGATTACGCGGTACTTATCTTAGGAGAAACCGGAACTGGTAAAGAACTGGTCGCGCACTCGGTACACGCGCAATCTCATCGTAGCGATAAGCCGATGATTTACGTCAACTGTGCGGCTTTACCAGAAGGTCTGGCTGAGAGTGAACTGTTTGGCCATGTCAAAGGCGCATTTACAGGTGCTAATAGCCACCGTGCCGGTAAGTTTGAACTGGCAGACGGTGGAACGATTTTCCTTGATGAAGTGGGCGAACTGCCTTTGATTTTGCAAGCAAAATTGCTGCGCGTAATTCAGCAAGGCGAGCTGCAACGTGTGGGTAGCGATCAGCATTTGATGGTCAATGTGCGCATCATCGCCGCGACCAATCGACAACTAGAAAAAGAGGTCGAATCTGGCACGTTTCGAGCAGACCTTTTCCACCGTTTGAACGTGTTCCCAATCCAAGTCCCCCCACTGCGTGCCCGTGACGGGGATATTCCCGTTTTAGCAGGATATTTGTTGGAAAAAGTACGCCAACAATTCAATGCACCCAATCTGCACGTTCACCCTAAAGTGTTGACTCAATTGGAATCTTTACCTTGGTACGGAAACGTGCGCGAGCTCGAACACACTTTAACTCGCGCGGCTTTACACGCCATTCAACAAGGCGCAAGCACGATCATGCTTAACCATTTCGACACCTCATTGGCTCTCGATGATGTAAAAAACACATCGCATTATCTGCCTAAAGAAAGCCAACCAATGCGAGAGCTAATAGAAAGCTATCAACGTGATTTAATTGAACATGCTTTGAGCCAAACTGGTGGCGTTTGGGCAAAAGCAGCGGAGTTTTTACAAATGGATCGAGGGAACTTATATCGGATGGGTAAAAAGCTCGGGATCAATAAATAACCAACCACAAGAAGCCGATGTAATTAAGACATCAACCCCGTTGTCTTAATTACATCAATCATTCGCCTAAAAACAATAAAATCCTATATAAATCAACAAAATAAAAATTGGCACACATTCTGCTCTCTAGTGGTCAACATCACGACTATTAAAACAATCACTGGAGAACCCAATATGTTCTGTATTCAATGTGAACAGACAATTCAAACCCCTGCTGTTAAAGGTTGTTCTTTTGCACAAGGTATGTGTGGTAAAACTTCTGAAGTATCTGACCTTCAAGACGTGTTGGTTTACACACTGCAAGGGGTTTCTTTTTGGGCATCAAAAGCACTTGAATTCAACATTATTAACGATGAAATCAACCAATGGGCACCCAAGGCATTTTTCTCTACATTGACGAACGTTAACTTCGACCCTGAACGCATCCTAGAGTTAACTTCTCAAGCCGCAACGTACAAAGCATTGTTAAAAGAGCAAGTAATGTCTGCTGCGACTTTGTCAAACACCAACCTTACTGACATTCCTGCCGTTGCCAACTTCGAGCTACCAAACAGCGCAGAAGCGATCTTAGCTTTTGCTCCTCAAGTCGCGGTTAACCGTGGTAAAGACCAAGTACATGAAGATGTTATTGGCCTACGCCTACTTTGCCTATACGGACTTAAAGGTGCAGCCGCGTACATGGAGCACGCACGTGTTCTTGAGCAAACCAACAACGATATCTATGCCGAATACCATGAAATCATGGCGTGGTTGGGCACAGACCCTGAAGATCTTGGCGAACTACTTGATTGCTCAATGCGCATTGGCCTGATGAACTACAAAGTGATGGAAATGCTCGACCAAGGTGAAACAACGACCTTCGGCCATCCAGAACCAACCACGGTGAACGTCAAGCCAGTAAAAGGTAAATGTATTCTTGTTTCTGGCCATGATTTGCATGACCTAGAAAAAATCCTGCAACAGACCGAAGGCAAAGGCATTAACGTTTACACCAATGGTGAAATGCTGCCTGCACACGGCTACCCTGAGCTGAAGAAATACTCTCATCTTGTCGGTAACTACGGCAGCGCATGGCAAAACCAGCAGAAAGAATTCGCAAACTTCCCTGGCGCAATCGTAATGACGTCAAACTGTTTGTTGAATCCAAATGTGGGTCAATACGCAGACCGTCTATTCACCCGCAGTATTGTTGGCTGGCCTGGAGTGGCTCACATCGAAGGCGATGATTTTAGCCAAGTGATTGAATGTGCTCTAGCGCAAGACGGTTTCCAACACGATGAAATCGAACACCACATCACGGTTGGTTTTGGTCGCAATGCACTGATGAACGCCGCCCCTGCGGTTATCGACCAAGTGAAGCAAGGCAACATCAAACACTTCTTCCTAGTCGGCGGTTGTGATGGTGATAAAGCGGAACGCAGCTACTACACCGATTTTACGGCTGAAGCGCCAGAAGACACACTAATCCTGACGTTGGCGTGTGGTAAGTTCCGCTTCAACAAGAATACGTTCGGCGATATCAACGGCATCCCTCGCCTATTGGATGTGGGCCAATGTAACGATGCTTACTCTGCAATCCAGCTTGCACTTGCACTGGCGAAAGAGTTTGACTGTGACATCAATGAACTGCCACTCACGCTTGTACTTTCTTGGTTCGAGCAAAAAGCGATCGTTATCTTGCTAACGCTATTTGCATTGGGTGTGAAAGGCATTTACACAGGCCCTACTGCACCAGCATTCCTAACGCCAAACCTAATCGCCATCATCCAAGAGAAGTTCGATATGCGCAGTATTGGCAATGTTCAGGATGATCTAAAAGCCATCCTAGCAGCTTAATAAACTTGCTTGTTACGCGCCTCCTTACGCGGAGGCGCTATCTATTTCGAACCAAAATAGCCACAACCAAAGAGATTGTTATGTTTTTTGAATGGCAAGGTAACCAACCCGTCACACTCCGTTGCATCGACAAATACTTCGAAACACACGACACCGTCAGCATCAAATTGGCCGAACTAACCGAATCACTTCTGTTTCAGTTTAAGCCTGGCCAGTTTATTAACTTGGGCGTCGAAATTGATGGAAAAATGGAGTTTCGTGCCTATTCAATCAGCTCGATCAATGAAGACGATCACCTTCAACTCACAATCAAACGAGTATCTGGCGGTAAAGTATCGAACTACATCGTTGACTCGCTGCTGCTCGGTGATACTGTTCAAGCATTACCACCAGCAGGCGAATTTAACTGCATCGACCATCCACCCATGTTATGTGATGGCGAAACAAAAGCCTTGCTTATCAGTGCAGGTTGCGGCGTCACGCCCGTATTTTCGATGGCAAAGCACTGGCTGAGTAATCAAGATGAAAACGACAACGATGTGGACATCGCATTTCTTCATATTGCACGCAGCCCAGAAGAGACGATTTACTACGATCAGCTAGAAACGTTAGACGCTGTGTATCCCAACTTCAATTTAAAGTTGTTGCTGAAAAACCGCGAAGGAACATCGCATCCACAAGGTCGTTTGAATGCCGACTGGCTTAAAGAGCTTGTTCCTGATTTCAAACAGCGCACCGTTTACCTGTGTGGTCCAAGCCAGTTTATGCAAGATGTTCACGGCTATTTGAATGACCTTGGTTTTGACATGACGAACTTCTACCAAGAGAGTTTTACGCCAGCGACTGGCGCAGAATCATCGGTCTCCGATGAGACGGTTAACGTTTCTGTTCCTGATTTTGCTCAAAGCATCGATGCGCAAAAAGGTCAGGTACTGGCCGATGTGCTCGAAGGCGCAGGTTTACCATTAATCGTCGCTTGTCGAAGCGGAATTTGTGGCTCGTGCAAATGCAAGGTTCGTAAAGGCAGCGTATCTTCCACTAGCCTAGAAACATTGACGCCAGAAGAAATTGAACAAGGCTATGTGCTCGCCTGCTCATCAATCATCGAAGCGGATCTTGAAGTGCAGATCGGTTAATGCTGCTGGTATCGATCTTTTATTGTTTCCCGTCATTCCGGCGAGCCTAGGCGAGATCAGGAACCTAATATCAGCGTGTTAGGAATAACTCATTCTGATAATAGACTCTGAATCACACTCGCGTCTCGCTATTCAGATTGACGGGGTATCGCGGAAATGCCAGCCGTACTCAAACGGCTGGTACTATAGATAGGTACAACTTTCGTTTCGTCGTCATTGCTTCTCGCTAAACAACAACACTTTCAATGCTGCTTCGCTGTCTACGTCCATAAACTCTGGTGGGTTATCCAGACGCTCACGGAATGTCAACTCTGGCGCTTCTTCTTTCATGCTTTCAATCAAGAAGTCGCTTGTCACAGATGGCGAGTTCACACATGCCATCACTTGACCGCCTTCTGCCAACAAATCCGGCAATCGACGTAGAATCTTTTTGTAATCTTTCGTCAGCGCAAAGCTGCCTTTCTGGAATGAAGGCGGATCGATGATAATCAAGTCATACTGACCAGATTTTTTAATCTTACCCCACGATTTAAAGATATCGTGCCCCATAAAGCTTACCTGGTTGATGTTATGACCATTTAGCTTGTGGTTCTCACGACCTTTAGACAGCGACGCTTTTGCCATGTCGACGTTAACCACTTTATCTGCGCCACCCGCAATGGCAGCGACAGAAAAGCCACAGGTGTAAGCAAACAAGTTAAGCACGTTTTTGTGCTTCGCATTTTCGCGAACCCAATCACGACCGTAGCGCATGTCCAAAAACAGACCGAAGTTTTGGTTGCGGCCAATATCCAATTGGTATTTCAAACCGCTTTCTTCAACGACAGGGCGAGCGTCTAATTCACCGACAAGCACTTCTGAAGGCGCACCATCGGCATAACGGTGCTGAAGAACCATAGTGCGACCTTGCTTATCTGCCCACAGTTGTGATTGTGCCAACGCATTGAGGCCGCTTTTCAGCTCAGCGAGAAACGCGTCGTCGACTTCTTTAAACAAGTTGATGATCAACTGACCTTGTAACCAGTCACAGGTGATTTGCTCTAGGCCCTCAAAACGACGGCCACGACCATGAAACAGTCGACGAATTTCGTTCGGAGCTTGCGCGAGCTCGGTTTCTAGATGCTGAAAAAACAGCGGAAGTTGTGATACTTGCATCGAGTTCTCTTATTAGTTTTCTTTGTGACGGTTATTTGATCGTAGGCCAGTTCAGTTCCCAGGGGGAAAGCCAAGTATCCAAACCCTGAGAGACGGTTTCACTGTGCCATTTGTTACCAAGCACTTTGTATTCTCGTGGATCGCAAACAAAGCGATATTGCTCATCTCGGTATTGGAAGCAAAGTGAAAATGCGTGCAGATAACCGCGATCAGCCTCATTGCCTGCATTGTAAATCGGGTCGCCAACAATACCTGAGCCAACCGATTTTAATGCCACGCGGATTTGATGCGTTTTACCAGTGTGTGGCTTACATAAAAATAGGCGCTCTCCGGGCTCTGCCGCAAGAGAGAAAAACTGGGTAACGGCTGGGTTATTTTTGCTGTTGACCAGCTTCCATGATGAACGGCGCGAACGCTCCATATCACCAACGACCAAACCTTGTTTCTTTTTCGGCTTTTTAGAGCCAATCGCCAGATAGAACTTTTCCACTTGGCGGTCAGCAAAAGCTTGCGATAACGCACTGGCCGCTTTGGCGTTGCGTCCGAGGAGCAGAATACCCGATGTCATTTTATCCAAGCGATGGATAAGATAGAGCTGCTGCTCACCACTCTGCTTAGCCACTTCTTGCAGCAGCATTGTGTCGCCATCGTCTTTATGAACAGAGACGTTGGGATGCTTATTGATGATCAGAAAATCGGGATGGGTATGTAGAATATCGAACATAAAAAACTGGCTCCACGTTTGGAGCCAGCAGTATACATAAGTTACCGGACAAAGCTATCGAGGCTTGCCCCCAAGGTCTTTGCTAAAGCTTCTTCGAGAAAATGCCAGCAAGACCAATGATTGCGATACCCAGCAGCATGATTTCACCTTTGCCACTATCAAAGCCAGACTTAATCCCCATGAAGGCAACAATAGCAATCGCAACAGGAATCAGGTATTTAACTAGGTTGTACCACAATCCAAATAACGGGAAGGATACTTCGCCGTCATTAGTGATCTCTTTTTCTAGCTCAGCACGGCTTAGGCGCCATCCAGCAAAGATACAAACCAACATACCACCAACCGCTAAGAAGATTTTGTCCGTTAGTAAGTCAAAGATATCAAAGGCACCGGTACCAAACAGCGTTGGTCCCATTCCACCTAACGATAGTGACGCAAAAATACATAATGCCGCCATAACTGCACTTGCAGACAGAACAGCGTTAGAGCGCTTCATGCCTTTCTCGTCGATTAGGTAAGACACGACAACTTCCAATAATGATACTGAAGAAGTTAATGCCGCCACCGTCAAACCGATGAAAAATAGCAACGCGAATAGCAACCCAATTACTCCGCCCATTTCAGCAAATAGCTGAGGAACGACAACAAATACAAGACCAGGGCCTGCCGCAGGCTCCATGCCAAAGGCAAACATAGCTGGGAACATAGCAACACCAGCAAGAATCGCGACACCAGTATCCATCGCTGTAACCATACCGGTTGTTTGAACTAGGTTCTCTTTCTTCTTCAGGTAAGAACCGTACGTCATCATACAACCCATACCTAAGCTAAGTGAGAAGAACGCTTGCCCTAGTGCAGCAAGAACCACGTTGCTGTCGACTTTAGAAAAGTCGGGCATGAATAAGAACTCAAGGCCAGCCATTGCACCTGGCAGCATTAAGCCCTTAACAGAAACAACGATTAGGATTAAGAACAGAAGCGGCATCAGAACCTTACCGGCTTTCTCAATACCACCCGAAATCCCTTTCATCACAATCATGACGTTAAGGAACAGGTAAACACCCATCCACATTAAAGGTTGAATCGGATCTGAGATGAAACCGCCAAAGCTGTCGCCAATTGCTTCTGGCGCGCTGAGTAGACCACCGCCCACTTTAAAGATGTAGGCCAATGCCCAACCACCAACCACTGGGTAGAAGCCCATGATCAAAAGACCACTGAAGACTCCCATAACGCCAGTGAACGTCCAGCGTCGGTCAGTTGTTTTGAATGCACCTACGGCAGAAAGACCTGTCTTACGACCAATAGCGAACTCTGTCAGCATCACGCTAAAGCCGATAAAAATAACAAAGATAAGGTAGATAGCAACGAATGCACCGCCGCCACTCTCACCCGCTGTGTAAGGGAATTTCCATATATTGCCTAAACCGACAGCGGAACCCGCTGCTGCCATTACGAAGCCTAGTTTAGACCCCCACGTATCACGTGGTGCTGCTGTATTAGTTGTAGCCACGCTTTTTCTCCAAAATTAGTTTGTTGTGTATGCATAGAGATAGGCGTCTAAAAAGTTTATGTAAAAATTATTGTACACTTATAAAATAAGCGTTCGACGCACTATGTCTAGAAAGTAAAGCAGCTCCCCTTTAAAATTGGAACCCCAAAAAAGTACATTTATCGCACAAGTGTCGAGTTACGCAGGTTAAATGCTGCTTTTTTATTCAAAAGTTAAAGAATGACCTTATTTTTCACATTAAAATAACAGAATCAGCTGTTATGAAATTTGTTCCTCATATAAGGTCAATCCCACGTCTAAATGGGAAATCTATTCCCCCAACCCACTTTTATGCTTAATATCCTAGAAGGGCATATTACTCTGAGCGTATATGGACAAGTTTTATCACTTTCTTACTTTAGCTGGCATCGGGCTATATTGGTTACTGGTCGCAGGTGTGACCATTCGTGTCGTTTTAAAGCGCCGTGCAGTGAGCGTGTCTTTAGCTTGGCTAATGATCATTTATATCCTTCCCGTTCTGGGTGTCGCGTGTTATTTCCTCTTCGGTGAACTGAACTTAGGCAGAAAACGGGCCGAACGCGCAAAAGAGATGTTTACACCATTCGAGAAGTGGTTCAGTCAGCTTAACGACTGTAACGCGCACAACCCAGAAACGATGGGAAGGCACATCTACCGAATTGATGAACTTTGTAACAACCGCCTTGGTCTTCCCGCATTGAGCGGTAATACATTGTCGCTGCAACAGTCACCTAATGAGATTTTGCATTCCATTATTGAAGACATCGAAAACGCGCAGAGCAGTATTCGAATGGTATTCTACATTTGGCATCCAGGTGGTTTGGCTGACTCTGTCGCTTCTGCGCTTATTCAAGCGGCTAAACGCGGCGTAGATGTCAAGCTATTGCTCGATTCAGCAGGTAGTCCACGTTTTTTCAGAAGTCCTTGGTATCGAATGATGCAGGATGCTGGAATTGAAGTTATTCAAGCGCTAGAAGTGAAGATGTGGCGTATTTTCTTACGTCGTCTTGATCTTCGCCAACATCGCAAGATCATCGTAATTGATGATGAAATTGCTTATACAGGTTCAATGAACTTGGTTGACCCGGCTTACTTCAAGCAAAATAGTGGCGTTGGGCATTGGGTGGATATCATGGTTCGCATTACAGGACCAACGGTAAACGTATTGAGTGCCATCCACTGTTGGGATTGGGAAGTCGAAACTGGCGAACGTCATTTACCAAGACTACCTGAATGCAAGATCGATGAGAGTGAATTCCAACACCCTATTCAGGTTGTGCCTTCTGGCCCAGGTATGCCGGAATATCTGATCTATCAAGTATTAACATTGGCAATAAACCAAGCCAATCGCTCGGTACGAATCACAACACCATATTTCGTGCCCAATGCTGATTTACTCGAAACGTTAAAGATGACAGCACAACGAGGCATTAACGTTGAACTCATTATTCCCCATAAAAATGACTCTATGATGGTGCAATGGGCTTCACGCGCTTTTTATAGTGAGCTCTTGAGTTCAGGGGTCAAGATTTATGAGTTTTATGGTGGTTTGCTGCATACAAAATCTGTCGTAATTGACGACCAATTCTGTTTAGTTGGCACCGTAAACATGGATATGCGCAGCTTGTGGCTGAACTTCGAAGTGACCCTCGCCGTTGATGACGAAGAGTTCACCAAGCAAATGTCTTGGTTACAAGATAGCTATATTAAGCAATCTCACACTGTTGTATTGGAAGAATGGGAGAAAAGGAGCCTATTTTCTCGGTTCTTAGAGCGAGTGTTCTATCTCTTCAACCCACTCCTCTAATACCTCAAATACACAGGCTAAAAAACCTCCAGCGCTACATGCATCCTGCTGGAGGTTTGTTCTTTTAGCTCCCTATCTACACGATACCTCTCGACATCATTACCTGTTCATCTTGGCTGTTATTGGCTGATAGTTGACTTTTCCCTTGCATAACCTACGTCGTCCATGTTTTAAATATTCAAAACCGCAATATTTAAGACAGGGAACTTTTATGTCAGAGGGAAAAAAAACCAAACTCATTACCGCTGGCCGCGATAAAAAGTGGACAAATGGTGTTGTAAACCCACCCGTTCAACGCGCTTCAACCGTGGTATTCAATACCGTTGCAGAAAAGAACCAAGCCACCATTAATCGTGCAAACAAAACATTGTTTTATGGTCGCCGAGGCACCAACACGCACTTTGCTTTCCAAGACGCAATGGTTGAGATTGAAGGTGGAGCTGGTTGCGCGCTTTACCCTTGTGGAACGGCAGCAATTTCAAACGCCATCCTCTCTTTCGTTGAAACTGGCGATCACATTCTAATGGTGGACACTTGTTACGAACCAACTCGTGACTTTTGTAACACCATAATGAAGAAAATGGGCATCGAAACCACCTATTATGACCCAATGATCGGTGAAGGTATCCGAGACTTGATTCAGCCGAATACCAAAGTCCTTTTCTTGGAGTCTCCTGGTTCAATAACCATGGAAGTCCAAGATGTACCTACATTAGCGCGCATTGCCCACGAGCAAGATATCATCGTGATGCTTGACAACACATGGGGAGCAGGCGTGAACTTCTCTCCTTTCGAGCATGGCGTAGACATTTCCATTCAAGCGGCAACTAAGTATATTGTTGGACATTCAGATGTCATGCTAGGTACTGCTGTGGCTTCTGAAAAGTATTGGGATCAGCTTCGTGAACAAAGCTACCTGATGGGTCAGTGCGTTTCTCCTGACGACGCATACCTAGGTCTTCGAGGTATTCGCACGTTGGATGTTCGCCTAAGACAGCACGCAGAAAGCAGTTTAAAAGTCGCTCAGTGGCTCGCTTCTCGCCCAGAAGTTGATCATGTCCGCCATCCAGCTTTAGAAACAAGCCCTGGCCATGAGTTTTTCAAACGAGACTTCACAGGTGGAAACGGCTTGTTTTCATTTGTTCTCAAAACGTCTTATCCAAAAGCGACGACGGCTCTGCTTGATGGTATGAAACACTTCAGTATGGGTTACTCTTGGGGCGGTTATGAAAGCCTCATTCTAGCTAACGAACCTAAGAGCTTTAACAGCCTGAGAACCGTAGCTCACCCACACTTTGAAGGTACTTTGGTTCGTATTCATATTGGCTTAGAAGACGTAAATGACTTGATCGCTGATTTAGAGGCTGGTTTTGCGCGTTATAATGCCTTAATGCTTGAAAAAGAAGCCTCCCTATAACAATGATTGAATCGCCCTGCATTGCGGGGCGTTTTTATAATCCCCTGACTTAATTAGAATTAACTAACATTCACCAGAACCATTAATTAATGTTAATCATTTGTGTTGCTTTTCAATTGAGCAGTCACAGAATGAAATAATGTGCCACAAATAGGCTTTCCAAATTTAGAGTTTCTCTCCTACTTTTTATCATTCATAAGAGGTCATACCACAAGGAGATAGTTTTGAAACTCAAATTTATAGCGCTAATGCTTTTTACCTTAGTTACCGTCCCAATAACCTCCGTATCCGCCGCAACAGGTTATACCCAAACCAAGTATCCGATTGTTCTGGTTCACGGTTTGTTTGGTTTTGATACCCTGGCAGGCGTTGATTACTTTTTCGGAATACCACATTCCTTAACAAAAGATGGCGCTACGGTTTATGTTGCACAGGTATCCGCGACCAATAGTAGTGAAGTTCGAGGGGAGCAACTGCTTGCTCAAGTAGAAACCTTACTTGCAGCAACAGGCGCAGAGAAAGTCAATCTCATTGGTCACAGTCATGGTGGTCCAACAACGCGCTATGTTGCCTCTGTCCGTCCTGACCTAGTCGCATCAGTTACGAGTATAGGAGGCGTTAATAAAGGGTCTAAAGTGGCAGATTTAGTTCGTGGCACCGTATCTGAGGGTTCGGGTAGTGAGCAGCTCGCGGTAAAACTGGCGCAAGGCTTAACTACTCTTATTAATCTTCTATCAGGTGGTTCTGATCTCGACCAAGACCCTTTAGCCTCACTAGCAGCATTAACCACGGAAGGATCATTAGCGTTTAACCAACACTACCCGGAGGGAGTCCCTACCAGTGAATGTGGTAATGGTGACTTGCTGGCTTCAAATGGCGTTTATTACTACTCATGGACCGGATCATCCACTTTTACAAACGTTTTCGATCCGACCGACGCTGCCATGATGGTACTTGGCTTAGCCTTTGATGGGCCAAATGATGGCTTAGTTGGTGCGTGCAGCACACATTTGGGCAAAGTCATACGTGATGATTATCAAATGAACCATTTGGATGAAATTAACGGCCTACTCGGTATCCATCATCTTTTTGAAACCGATCCAGTCACGCTTTATCGCCAACATGCAAATCGTCTCAAACTTCAAGGTTTATAAGAGGTCATCACAATGAAGAAAGTCGCTCTCACCACTTTTATCCTGCTCTCGATATTTGGCGTGGGAGCGCTTTCTCTGTTGCAAAGCGACAAACAACAAGAGATAACCTCTAACCATTCGCAATCTCAGCAAGATATAGCCGCCGATGTCTCTTCTCCAAAAGATTTCTTCGAATATTCTCTTAGCCGGCTGGGCGAAGAAGATCTCGATACGATCAAAGCGGAAGTCAATGATGACACTTTAGCAAAGCAAACTCTGAATATTGATGCCACACTTTTTCAAGCCTACCTTTCCTACAAGCAAGCACTCACTGCATTAGAGCCTTTTGAGCACAACCACCTAACGCTTGAACAGTTAACCATGCTGAATGAAGCAATACTGAACTTACAGCTTCAATACTTTAACGAGGTGCAGATAACCCAATTGTTTGACGAAGAAAACCGACTTCGCCAGCTTGCATTAGAAAAGCTGACGATCAAAAAACAGGCATCGGATATCGAGAGTCAAACACACCTTCTCAATCAAGCGTTATCAGAACAACCGGATTACATACGAGAAAGTGAACGCAATAACGCATTAGCAGAGCAGCTCGAGCAAGCTTCTCAGCTTGATTCACAAGATAAGTACATCGCCCGTGTTGCTCTGGTAGGAGATGCCGGAGCGCAGAGGCTGCAAAAGCTTGATGAGCAAAGAGCATCATTTGAGACTCAACTCGCCACTTACTTAAAGCAGCGTCAAAATATTCTGAATAGGGATTTTCTAGGGCAAGACGAAAAACAGGCAGAAATCATTGCTTTAAGAAAACAAAGCTTCGATGCCACTCAATGGCGTCGAATCGAAGCTTTGGAACGTATTCATGATAGCCAGAACTAACAACATTAGCTTAATCGCCAAACGTTACTTATTCTGCTTTTTAGGACATCCAACGATATGGTCATCCACCATGCCGACGGCTTGCATGAAAGCATAACAGATGGTTTCACCGACAAACTTGAAGCCTTTCTTTTTTAGGAATTTACTCATGGCTTTGGATTGCTCTGTCGAAGCTGGTACGTCACTCATATGTTGCCATTGATTGACGATTGGTTCACCGTCCACGAACTGCCACAACGCGTCTGATAAACTCCCGTATTCAGCAATTAACGCTTTGGCCGCTTTGGCATTACTGAATACCGAGTTAATCTTTCCGCGATGTCTCACAACATCGAAGTTTTCCACGATGTATTCAGCGCGTTCTTCATTTCTTTGTTCCAACGCATCTAGATCGTAATTCTCGAACGCTTCTCTGTAACCTTCGCGCTTTTTAAGGATGGTGATCCAACTAAGACCAGCTTGCGCACCTTCCAAAGTAATAAATTCAAACAGGACTTGGTCGTCATATACTGGCACGCCCCATTCGGAATCATGATATTCGCGCTCTAATGGGTGATTCATCGCCCACGCACACGTTTTTTGTTCTGTCATTATTCTTCCTTAAAAAGCGCCTCTAACTGATGAGCTAGAGGCGCAATACTTTTCATCGTTATATCAGTAGCACTAAGCCTGTTTCGGTACTGCCACTTTATGGAACAAACGATACAACACTGGTACGACAATCAGTGTCAGGACTGTCGCAAAGCCCAAACCAAACATAATCGTAACCGCCATTGGTTTGAAGAAGATATCTGGCAACAGTGGGATCATACCAAGGATCGTCGTGATAGCAGCCATACAAACGGGACGGACGCGACTTACCGCAGCATCAACGACCGCGTCATAAGCCTCTTTACCGGACTTCATTTCAATTTCAATTTGGTCCAGTAATACGATGCCATTTTTGAGCACCATTCCCGATAAGCTTAAGAAGCCGAGCAATGCCATAAAACCAAACGGCGTGTTGAGTGCCAACAAACCGGTGGTGACACCAATTAACGCCAGTGGCACGGTAAGCCAAACAATGAGTGGCTCTTTGATAGAGTTAAATAGGAATACAGTGATCAAGAACATGAACAAGTACCCCATTGGCATAGTAGTAAACAGTGACTCTTGAGCATCACCTGAAGATTCGTATTCACCACCCCACTCTAGTGAATAGCCAGGAGGCATTTGAATCGCTTCGATTTGGGGCTGTAAACGTTTTTGCAACGTCGATGCGGTTTCTTCACCTAGAATATCAGGGTCTGCCATCACAGTGAGCATACGCTTACGGTTCTTACGTACGATGATAGGATCCTCCCAACGCATGTCGTAACCCATTGTGACTTGTTGAAGTGGGATAAACTCACTCTGTGCTGGACTCCATATTTTCATGCCTTCGATGTTACGAATATCAATGCGCTCATCTTCTGGTAAACGAGCCACGATAGGCATGAGCGTCGTGCCGTCTCGGTATAAGCCTATCGTCATTCCAGAGAATGACATGGACAAGAAATCATCGACGTCCGATTTGGTAATGCCATAGCGACGTGCCTGACTCTCGTTAAACTGAGGTTCAAGAACTTGGGTTCGTTCACGCCAATCATGCCTGATATTTGTTGCCTGAGGGTCGGCGTACATGATGTCCTTGACCTGAGCGGCTATCGTACGAAGGACGGTTGGATCTGAGCCAATAATACGCGCTTCAATTTTTGCACCACCACCAGGGCCTAACTCAATCTGTTTGAGCTTGTAATTGATTTCTGGGTAGTTGGCTTTTAAATACTCTCGAAACTTCGCCATTAATGGTTTTAACGCTTCGTAATTTTCCATACGAGTGGTTATCTCACCATAAGCCGCATAACTTTTCTCTGGCGCGTACGTTAACATGAAGCGCTGTAAACCTTTACCCGCGGTCGTCGTGATATGGTCAACATGCTCTTGCTTAGCTAACCAACTTTCTAACTCTTTAAGCGTTGTGTTAGTTGCTCGAATATCAGTTCCTTCTGGCATCCATACATCTAACTGAAAAATCGGCGTTGTCGACGATGGGAAAAACGCTTGCTTCACAAAGGTGAACCCGTAAACACTTGCCGCTAATCCCGCAATCAGCACCACAACGGTAAACCAAGCACGACGCATACAAAACTGAAGAAACTTTTTATAAATAACGAAAATAACCCCGTTATATGGATCATTTTCTTCCCCTTCACCTTGTTTAATCTTCTGGCCTTTAAAGAAGATGTCAGCAAAGAATGGTGTCAACGAGATAGCGGTAAACCAGCTCAACATTAAAGAGATCAGCAGAACCGTAAACAAAGTGCCACAGTATTCACCCGTAGAGTCTTCAGACAGTCCAATTGGCGCAAATGCAGTTACCGCAATCACAGTTGCCCCAAGTAATGGCCACTTTGTTTGGGTAACAATGTCGGTCGCTGCTTGGAGTCGAGTTCGCCCTTTTTGAGTACCAATCAAAATCCCCTCAACCGCAACGATTGCATTGTCCACCAACATACCTAACGCGATAACCAAGGCACCTAATGAAATCCGCTGCAAATCTATCGCGAGATACTTCATGAAAATGAACGTACCCAACACCGTCAGCAGTAAAATTAAACCGATAAGCAGACCTGAACGTAGCCCCATAAAGAACAGAAGTACGATAATGACGATACCGACAGCTTGAGCCAAGCTCACAACAAAACCGCTAACCGATTTATCCACCTCTTTAGGCTGACTGTAAATTTCCGAGATTTCGATACCAACAGGTTGTTGGTACTTTAGCTCTGCAAGGCGATGATCAAACGCTTTTCCGACT
Source organism: Vibrio sp. YT-19(2023) (assembly GCF_033337395.1). Lineage (NCBI taxonomy): Bacteria > Pseudomonadati > Pseudomonadota > Gammaproteobacteria > Vibrionales > Vibrionaceae > Vibrio > Vibrio sp. YT-19(2023). The sequence goes on from NZ_JAWOQN010000018.1 coordinate 73,212, forward strand.
TCAACGACGTTGACGCCTTCAGCAAAAGAAACACCCACGTTTAGTGCGAGGCTGCCGTTAAAATTAATAATATTATTCGGGACTTCTACGTAACCACGTTTTATGTCCGCCACATCTTTCAAGAAGATGAGCCCCTGAGCACCCGACTCAGTAATCAACAAATCGCCTAGCTCATCCACACTCTGGAACTCGCCAGTCGGCTGAATTCTGATGTACTCATCACCAATTCTGATCGCTCCTGCGTCAGAAACTACGTTTTGCGTCGAAAGAAGATTAAACACGGTATCCGGAGCAAGACCTATACTGCTCAATTTTTTCATCGATACTTCGATGAACACTTGCTCTTGCTGTTGCCCAGATACCGAAACTTTACTCACGCCATCAACCAGTTCGAGCTCTCGGCGTAAGTAATCGACGTAATCCAGTAGCTCTTTATAGCTATAACCGTCGCCAGTCACCGCTAACAAAATCCCGTAAACATCACCAAAATCATCGATCACTTGAGGTTCATTCACACCTGGAGGCAACGTCCCTTTAAGGTCGTTCACTTTACGGCGCAACTCATCCCAAATTTGTGGTAGATCATCAGGGCCATAATTGTTCTTCATCGTGACCGTGATTTGAGATAAGCCTCGGCTAGAAATCGAATTTACTTCATCAACATAAGTAAGCTGCTGAATCGCTTTTTCGATTGGATACGTCACTTCTTCTTCGACTTGTTGCGGTGTCGCACCAGGGTAAGAGGTCACTACCATCGCATCTTTAATAGTAAAAGCAGGGTCCTCAAGACGCCCTAAACCAAAGAATGCGGCGATACCACCAATCAAAAATATCAGTGCAACCATCCAACTGATGACGCGATTTCGGATGAAGTACGCAGCAATACCGGTCACATCATCATCACTTTGAGGCACTGATTTATTAAGATCGCTCATAGACCGGCCTCCTGCGTAGCCATTTCCTGTATCACTTCCACTTTCATGCCATCCCTTAATCGAGAAACACCGGCAATCACAACTTTGTCTTTGAGCATGAGACCATCAAGGATTTGAATGGACGTTTTAGATGCCTTACCTGCTCGCACCTGTTTGCGCGATACCGTATTGTCGTCATTCAGTACCCACACAAATTTGTTTTCGCGTCCCAGCTCGTCACCGTCCGCATTGAAAATGGCTTCGATAGGGACATTAATTCCTAGGTTTAAATCAAGCCCAACATTCTCGTCTTTAGACGTTACTTCAACAGCCATCCCATCTAGGATGTACTCTTCTTCCGGCATAGGAAGCGACAGTGTGACAGTAAACGTACCTGTTGTTGGATCGGGCTCAGTCGTAAACTCTTTTACCGTCGCGTTATATTCGTTACCGCTGGGCACGCGCACCAATGCTTTGATCGCGGTGAGTCTTTCTTCCGTTGGCGGTTGGTTCACATAGAGGTGGTCAGGAAGCTGAATCAACACTTCGACTCGCTCCAAGCTGTGAATATTAACGATATGCTGTCCGACTTGAACATTTTCGAATTGGTCGATATTAACTCGCGAAATAATCCCATCCACGGGCGCTTTTAAGGCAGTAAATGATAGACGAAGTTTGGCTAACTGAAGCTCTGCTAAGGCGATTTGTCGTTGTGCTGCAATTTCATCAAACTGAGACTTAGCTAATAGGCCTTTATCAACCAAAGGGCGTGAGCGGCGATACTGACTGTCGACAACAGAAAAACGCGCACTCGCATTATCTACATCCAACTCATAGTCCGTGGAATCTAGCGTTGCAATAACATCACCCTTCGTGACTTTGTCGCCCTCTTTTACCAGATGCGGCTGACTTCTCCTGCCACTCTGAAGCTCAAATGAGAGCGATCCGCTGCATTCGCAACCGCAGGGAAGTACAAGTTATCGTCCACCTTGTTTCCCGCTAATGACGTAACCCTAACTCGTGGCGTTTCGAGCTCTTTTTCTGGCGCATTATCCCCACAGCCAACGAGAAAAAGCGTTGAAAGTAAAGCCATTAGAGAGATGATTCCTTTCATATTACAGCCCTCTTTCCTTAATCCACGCTCTTACCTTAATTCCGGGTTCAATCACACTGACACCCGAGATAATGATTTGGTCGCCATCGTTAAGCCCAGCTAACACTTGATTTTTGTCATTCATCTCAATTGCAGCTTTAGACACAATGCCTTGCTCATCGACACGCCAAACGTATGTTTTGCCGTTCTCTTCTAGCAACGCGGAGTTAGGAATCTTTGTCGCTCCTGCACTTTTGGACAGGAGGTAAGCATTGCCAGACATTCCCGGCAAAAGGCCAATTTCTGCTGGCCGCTCCATGACCATCGTGACTTTGTAACTGCCCGTTTTAGGGTCGGCTTCTGTATCGATTTCCTGAAAGGTTAAGTCAAAGGCTCGCTCGGGGAACGCATCAAATATCATTCTGGCAGAGACATCGCTCCCCTGCGTGTAACGATTTAGAAGATAGTCTGGGATTTGGAATATCACTTTGAGGAGTTGGTTGGACTGAATATTCATCACCCCTTCTTTCGCGGCAACATATTCATGGTTTTCTGCTGGAATGTACGAAATGGTTCCATCATATGGCGCGACAAGTTTGGTATACCTTAAGTTTGCCTTTGCTTGATTCCATTGAGCTTTTGCCGAGTTGTGATTCGCTTTTGCCTCATCAAAATCTTGCTCAGATACTACTTGGTCTTTACGTAGCTTTTGGTATCGCTTGTATTGCACATCTGCGAGCAAAAAATTTGCCCGAGCTTGCTGTTCGAGCAGAGAATATTCATCTGGGTTTAATGACGCCAAAACATCACCTTTACTGACGACTTGACCTTCATTCACTTCTATCGTTTGAAGAAGCCCAGGAACTCGAAATGTCAGTACTGCTCTATCGCCAGCTTCCGTCGTGGCAGGAAAATGTCGCTCAAACTGGGCATTGCCAACAGATACTGTAAATAGCTTCGCAGGGCGCGATTCAGGTTCAGGAACAGGAGGAAGTTCTTTACCGCACCCCGACAAGACAGCCGAGATGGCAATAGGAATGAGCAATTTTCTCATTACATTCATCCATAAAAATTGGGGGATTATTTTTAAAGTAGATGAATTTTGAACGAACTTCCAGAGCAGAAAAGATTAATAGTGCTTTAAAATTAGTAATTTGTGATAAAAAAGCAGGCTTTATGCCTGCTTCAGTTAAATCTTCTTTGGATACAAAATGCCTAGAGCTTACTGAATTCTCTGTTCACCCTATATGTATCAGACGTAACATAAGCTTCCATGTTACGAATTTTGCCATCAAGACGGTCAAAATCCCTTTCCAACACACTGAGCAGTTGATCAGGGCTTTGCCCTTTCTGCCAAGGCTTACTTTTGAGCGTATGCTCTTGCTGAGCTCTGATATTTTCAGAATACGTTACTGGTTGCTTTTCTAACATAAACGCCATCGCGATGTACGCTAACAATACCAAAAACGTACCACCTAACAGCGCTGCAGAAATCACTACAATACGAATCAACCAAACTTCTGCACCAAAGTAGTTGGCAATTCCGGCGCAAACACCGGAGATTTTGCCATTTACTGGATCACGATACAGTTCTCGATTATTCATACTTTCGTCTCCATGTTGGTGACTCAGCATCCAAGATGCGCTCCAATGTATCAACTCGGGACTGCATCGCTTCCGCTTTTTCAGATAGTACCTGAAGGCGCTCTAAATCTTGGCTCGACAGTGCACTATCTGTTTTGCGTTTGCTGCGATAGTGTAAGAAGAGCCATAGTGGAGCGACAAAGATTAAAAAGACAATCACTGGTCCTGCTATAAAAAATGCCGACATAAATGGCTCCTTTCTTATTTATCTTTCGATGACATCTGTTCTTTCAGTTTTGCCAACTCTTTTTCAATTTCGTCTTGTGCCTGCAACTCTGCAAACTCTTGTTCTAGCGATTTAGCATTACCAGTTTGAGCATACAGGTCTGCTTCCGCTTCCATTTCATCCACTTTACGTGAGTACTGCTCAAATTTCGCCATCGCTTCATTAGTACGGCTAGTATGCAGGTGTTTTTGCACATCACGACGGTTAGATGCAGTTTGGTTACGAATTGCTAGAGCTTGCTGTTTGGCGCGCGTTTCAGCAATTTTGCTTTCCAACTTACCAATCTCGCCAGTAAGCTTATCGATCGTTTCTTCCACTAAGGTTTGCTCTGTGTGGAGGCCTTTAATCACTTGCTCTAGCTTTTGCTTTTCAATTAACGCTGCACGAGCTAGATCTTCACGCTCTTTAACTAATGCTAAGCTCGCTTTTTGGCCCCATTCGCCAATTTGCTCTTCTAACGTTTCAACCTTACGAGCCAACTCTTTCTTGTCTGCAATCGCTTTAGCCGAGTTAGTACGCACTTCAACAAGTGTGTCTTCCATTTCTTGAATGATAAGACGGATCATTTTTTCAGGATCTTCCGCCTTGTCCAGTAATGCACTGATGTTTGAGTTAACGATATCTGCAAATCGAGAAAAAATACCCATAACGGAACTCCTCTTTTTTCCTATTAAAACTCGACAAGGTGGTGATTAACCTTGTGTCTCCCTGAATATATAACAAGTAACGTGCCAACTTATAATTTTCTTTTAAATCAGAGCGTTATTCATTTTGTTGTCGTTACACACTATTGTGCTATGATGTTTTTCACCAACTGTTGGTGAAATTTACCAACTCTATCTCTAAATCGTGGCTCGGCTGTTAAATAAGAAGGACTTTATGAAGCAAAACCTGATTGGTGAATCACCTGCTTTTCTCGCTGTACTAGATAAAGTATCACAACTTGCACCCATTGAGCGCCCTGTCCTCATCATTGGTGAACGAGGTACGGGTAAAGAACTCATCGCTCAGCGTTTGCATTATTTATCAAGACGTTGGGATAAACCACTACTATCACTCAACTGTGCGACATTAAGCGAAGGGCTAATAGATTCCGAATTGTTTGGACATGAATCCGGCTCCTTCACGGGCTCTAAAGGTAAGCATAAAGGGCGTTTCGAGCGTGCCGAGGGCGGTACTTTGTTCCTTGACGAACTGGCAACCGCACCACTTTTAGTTCAAGAAAAGCTATTACGTGTCATTGAATATGGTGAATATGAGCGAGTTGGCGGTCATACCGCTCTCAATGCGGATGTTCGACTTGTTTGTGCAACCAATGCCGACCTACCAAAATTGGCAGAGCAAGGTGATTTTCGTGCAGATCTGCTCGACAGGCTAGCCTTCGATGTCATTATGTTACCGCCTCTTCGCGAGCGCAAAGAAGACATTCTCTCTTTAGCAGAGCACTACGCGATGAAAATGTGTCGTGAACTGCAACTGGAATACTTTGTCGGTTTTACCCCAAAAGCGCAGCAGTCGCTTATTGAATATGAATGGCCCGGTAACGTCCGCGAACTAAAAAACGTGATTGAACGTGCTATTTACCAACATGGTCTCAATGCCGATCCAATTGATGAACTGATTTTCAATCCTTTTGAAACAGTTTGGAATAACACGCTTGGTCATAATGCCGAGCAAGGCGAGCAGCAGCAAGAAGAGGAAGCATCAAGCAACACCATCCAATTCCCTCTAGACTATAAACAATGGCAAGAGGAACAAGATATCCATTTACTCAATCGTGCATTGGAAGAAGCCAAGTTTAATCAACGACAAGCAGCCGAGCTACTTGGCTTGAGCTATCACCAATTACGAGGGATGGTTAGAAAATATGGTTTGGTCGGACAAAGCTAACTTGACCGAGAGTACTCAATCAATACACGAGCTCGTGACTGCGCTCTAATTCGCATGCATTTATGGCATAACACCTTACAGTGTATGGATTTTATGTTTGGAGCGAGTTCACAAAGGTGATAAATTAGCGAGATCATTTTCGCTTGTTAGCTTTGAAAGAGTAAGATCAAACGAAACGAGCAAGATCCAATGAACATTTCATATTATGAATGCTTTTATAAGATTATCGCTGAGCCTTATTGGGATTAGCCTACTGACCGCTTGTGGCGATGAAATTGACCACAATGATATTCGCAAAGCTGGCTTTGTGTTTTGCGGACAGGGTAAGCCGACCACGTTTAACCCTCAGCTTATTGATAGCGGTATTACCGCAGAGGCTCTGAGCCCGCAGCTGTACGATACGCTGCTCACGCTCGATCCTAAATCACATCAGCCCGTGGCAAGCATCGCCGAGAGTTGGTCAGTAAATAAATCAGGGACGGAATACACGTTTAAGCTTAAACGTGGTGTTAAATTCCAAACCACGCCTTGGTTCACACCCACTCGCCCATTGAATGCAAAAGATGTGGTATTTAGCTTCAAGCGAATCATCGATGTAGACCATCCTTTTCACCAAGTAGGTGGTGGTTTTTATCCATGGTTTGCAGGGTTAGATTTTCAAAGCCTACTCCAAGACGTGGTTGCAATAGATGAGCATACGGTAAGGTTTACGTTATCTCAGCCAAACTTTTCTTTCTTGGCCAATATTGCCACCAGCCATGCGGTTATCTTGTCTGCGGAGTATGGACAGCAATTGGCAGCAAAAGATCATAAAGAAGAAATCGACCAACTTCCTATCGGTACCGGCCCTTATCAATTAAAAGAGTACCAAGTGAACGATTTGATTCGATTAGAGCGTCATTCTAATTACTGGAAGTCACCAGCAAAAATGGAACAAGTGGTGTTCGATATCTCTCACAGAGGCACGGGTACATTAGCTAAACTTTTAAGAAACGAGTGTGACGTACTCTCTTCACCTATTTCGAGCCAAATACCTGTCATTCAAGAAAATGACAACCTTGAGCTGACGGCTACACCAGCTAACAACGTTTCCTTTATTGCGATAAACACAGAAACCACCGCGCTGAGTGATGCTCGAGTTCGCCAAGCACTTAACTTAGCGATTAACCGTCAGAACATTTTAGATTCGGTTTACTACGGAACTGGCTCGCAAGCTTATACATTGCTACCGCCTAATTCATGGGCCTATCAAAAGGACAGCGTAAAAATTCGTTATGACCGTAACTATGCATTAGCACTACTCCGTGATGCAGGCTATGAAGACGGTCTAGAGCTGACTATGTGGGTACCACTTGAACCACGCGCCTTTAACCCAAGCCCTCGTAAGACTGCGGAGTTAATCCAAGCGAATTTTGCCGATATTGGGGTTAAATTAACGCTACTGACCGATGATAGGTTTGAACGTGTGGATTTGGAGAACATCAACGATATCGATTTACTTTTAACTGGTTGGATTGGTGATACCGGGGATCCTGACAACTTTTTCCGCCCTTTATTATCTTGCGAGTCTGACCGCGTTGGCCTTAACGTGTCCATGTGGTGTAACGATGACTTCGATTTCTTGCTCGATTTGGCGTTAGAAACTCAAGAACCGCGTTACCGTTTGAACCTATATCGCCAAGCACAGAACATTTTGAATCAAGAGTTCCCGGTTATTCCTCTGGCGCATGGCGTGCAGTTCCGTGTGCACGACAAATCGCTGACAGGCTTCAAATCAAGCCCTTTCAATGCCCAACCGTTTGATAGAGTTGAGAGAATTCACTGATGTTTTGGTATACCGTTCGACGCTTTAACCTATTTATCATCACTTTGATGATCCTTACATTAGTGGGTTTTTCTCTGCTTCGCCTTGACCCTCTCTCGCACTGGGCAAACGTTGATTTTTGGTCTGGTTGGCAAACTTACTTAATCAACCTTTCTCAGCTTGATTTTGGTATAAGTAAAAACGGCAACGCGATTTATGACGAGCTCGCCGTCGTATTCCCTGCCACTTTGGAACTGTGCTTTTTTGCCTTTTTGGTGTCCCTTTTGATCGGTATTCCACTTGGAACCGTGGCTGGGATGAAGCAAGGTAAATGGCTCGACACCAGCATTTCATTCATGTCGATGTCTGGTTATTCCGCCCCAATTTTTTGGGTAGCTCTGCTACTTATCATGGTCTTTTCATTGGAATACCAACTCTTTCCCGTTGCGGGACGGTATGATTTACTTTACGAAATTGATCATGTAACCGGGTTTGCCATTATCGACGCATTCATGGCGAAAGGCGAATACCGCGCTCACGCACTGCAAAGCGTTATTGAGCATATGGTACTGCCATGTTTGGTGCTCGCTTTGGCTCCAACCACCCAGGTTGTCGGACTAATGCGCTCCTCGGTAGCGGAAGTGATGAGCCAAAACTACATCCGTGCAGCGAGAATCAAAGGTCTTTCGAACCGCGAAATCGTAACTCAACATGTATTGCGGAATGCGATACCGCCTATCATTCCCAAAGTTGGTGTTCAACTTTCGAGTATGATTACCTTAGCTATCATCACGGAGTCTATTTTTAACTGGCCAGGTATTGGTCGTTGGCTTTTAGATGCGCTAGCAAGCCAAGACTATGCATCTATCCAAGCTGGCGTGATGGTACTTGCGACTTTGGTTCTTACCGCTAACATACTCTCGGATTTGATTGGCGCGATGATTAACCCTTTAGTTCGAAAGGAATGGTATGCTAACAAATAACGTTTATCAGGAAGAGCGCATTCCAACACAGTTTGAGCGTTTTTGGCGAAGCTACCGCGCCAACGGACTAGCCATGTTTGGCTTGTGGTGCTTGGTGTTTATCGTCCTTATTACCATTTTTGCGCCCCTACTTGCACCATTTGACGCCCAAGCACAGTCAGGTGAGTTGCTTGTGCCGCCATCATGGGCCCCTGCAGGAACGGTTGATTACTTTTTGGGGACCGATGACTTAGGTAGAGATATTCTTTCGCGCCTGATTATGGGCTCTCAGCTAACATTTGGCGCTGCTGTCGCCATCACCGCAATTGCTGCCGTTGTAGGCTGTTTAATTGGCGTATTGGCAGGTATGACGAAAGGCTTACTGTCGAGTACTCTCAACCACTTGCTCGATACCGCCATGTCTATCCCGTCGCTCTTATTAGCAATCATTTTTGTAGCATTTCTCGGCTTTGGTGGGTTCAATATTTTACTCGCAATCTGCTTGGCATTGATTCCGCGTTTTATTCGCTCTGTTTATATCGCAGTCCACACCGAAGTTGAAAAAGACTACATAATGGCGGCACGCCTTGATGGCGCTAATGATTTCTACTTACTGTGGAGTTCAATTCTTCCTAACATTCTGACGGTCATTGCCGCTGAAATCACACTCGCGCTGTCTGCTGCGATTTTAGATATTACGGCACTGGGTTTTCTTGGCCTAGGTGCACAGGCCCCAAGCACCGAGTGGGGAGCAATATTAGGTGACTCTGTCGAGCTTATTTATATTGCACCTTGGACAGTGACCCTACCCGGCCTGACCATCATGTTTACTGTTATTACCCTAAACTTAGTAGGTGAAGGTGTACGTCAAGCGCTTAATGCGGGGATCGAATAATGCCGTTGTTAGATATTCGACATTTGACCATTGAGATCGAAACACCTCAAGGGTTGGTCAAAGCCGTTGACCGAATGAGCCTAACTTTGAACGAAGGCGAAATTCGTGGTCTTGTAGGTGAGTCTGGCTCTGGAAAAAGCTTAGTTGCAAAAGCGATTGTCGGTGTGAGTAAAGATAACTGGCGCATCACCGCTGACCGTATGCGCCTTGGCAATATTGACTTGCTTCAGCTTACGCCAAAAGAGCGTCGGCGCGTCATTGCTCGTGATATTGCGATGATTTTCCAAGAGCCTTCAACTTGTCTTGACCCTTCAGAGGAAGTCGGGCGTCAATTGATTGAATCCATTCCATCTCGCGCATTTGAAGGGAAATGGTGGGAGCGATTTAAATGGCGTAAAAAACAAGCCATCGCGCTTTTGCATAAAGTGGGTATTAAAGATCACAAGCGTTTAATGGGTAGCTACCCTTATGAACTGACTGATGGTGAGTGTCAAAAGGTCATGATTGCCATGGCGATTGCGACCAAACCTAAATTGCTGATCGCAGATGAACCAACCAACGACTTAGACCCGATTACCCAATCGCAAATTTTGCGTCTGTTGAGCCGCATGAACCAACTTAATAACACAACCATTCTGCTTATCGGCCACGACTTAGCGACCATAACACAGTGGGCAGGGCGTATTACGGTAATGTATTGTGGTCAGTCGGTGGAGTCTGCCGATACCAGTAAAATCATTGCGGCACCCAAGCACCCGTACACCGATGCCTTGCTTAAAGCGATGCCTGACTTTAATGATTGGGTACCACACAAGCAAAAACTCCAATCCCTACCGGGCTCGATTCCGCCATTGCAGCATCTGCCTATCGGTTGTCGCCTCGGACCACGTTGCCCATATGCGCAGAAACAATGTGTAGAAATTCCACACACCAGACGAATTAAGAATCATAAATTTAACTGCCACTTTCCATTGAACACGGAGAAAAAGTCATGAGTGCGTTACTTGAAGTCGATAATTTATCGAAGCAATTTGTTACGCGCTCCCGTCTGTTCAAACGTCAGGTTAATGAGGCAGTTAAACCGGTAAGCTTTACTTTAGAGCCAGGACAAACTATTGGTTTTATTGGTCAAAACGGGTCAGGAAAATCCACACTAGCTCGTATGCTTGCTGGCGTTGTTGAACCAAGCTCCGGAGAGATCCGTGTGAATGGCGAACGATTGGAGCACAAAGATTACGCGACACGCTGCAAGCTCATCCGCATGATTTTCCAAGATCCAAACACATCGTTAAACCCACGAATCCAGATTGGTCGTATTTTAGAAGGTCCGCTAAAGCGAAATACCAACATGCCGCCAGATGCGCGCATGCAGCGTGTAAAGAACACCCTACTCCGCGTAGGATTGCTGCCTGAGCACGCCTATTTTTATCCACAAATGCTAGCTGCCGGTCAAAAACAGCGCGTGTGTTTGGCTCGTGCACTTATTCTTCAACCTTCCATCATTGTCGCTGATGAGGCGTTAAACGGTTTGGATATGGCAATGCGCTCGCAGATCATTAACTTATTCCTCGAGTTGCAAGAAGAGATGGGATTGTCATTTGTGTACGTGTCTCAGCATATTGGCATTGTTAAGCATATTACTGATAAAGTGATGGTGATGCATGAAGGTGAAGTGGTCGAGTTTGGCGAGACCAACCAAGTACTGACTCATCCCGAGCATCCTATTACTCAACGACTAGTCGAAAGCCACTTTTATAAAGCGCCAAGCCATCAAACAAAATAGCTTATCAAAGATGTAATCGTTCAAATGTAAAGAAGCCTGCTTTAACGCAGGCTTCTTTATTGCATGGGTACTAATCAAAGAACTAACGGCGGCTCGCTTGTTTGCGCAGTTCAAAATCAAACTCGTCAGGAAACAATACGACCCCTTCTTCATTTTGATTTGGGAATACAACAATCGATAGCTCGTCATCCTCTAGACCAGAGGTCCAACGGCTGTGCCACTTGTTTAAAGAGATCGCCTCAGGCTCGCAATCTTCCCAATCACCATTCGCCCATTGCAAAGCAAACTCTTCGTTTGGCCATACTGGTACACAATCATCATCTTCTGTATTTAACATGACACAGCCATGTTCGTCTTTCAGAATCCAAACCTTACGATTCGCCACAATCTCTTTTACGCAATACTTTAAACGTTGCTCTTCGTTGTAGCGATTAATGGTATCCATCTGCTCTTGGGTCAGTTGCTCAGACATATTCGTCTCCTATTTCCCATAGAAAAATGCCCGCAGCTAGGCGGGCATTTAAAGTATATGCTAGAAAATTAAGCTAGCTCAGTTTGAAGCCAAGGCCAACCTTGCTTCTTACGGCTTAGCGTGTTTTCCATCATTAGCATGCCGTCTTTTTCGTGCTTAACAAGCTTCTCAGCCCACTCACCTTTGTATAGAAGACGAGTTTGAGCAGTCGTGATGTCTGTTAGCATTACAGCAGCGAACGCTAGGTTATCTTTCTCACAACGAGATTCTAGGTCTGCTTCTAGTGCTTCGATCATACCGTCAACTTGCTCAAGAGTTGCAAGTTCAACCTGACCAACCACTACGTCACGACCGTTGAATGGGTAACCTTTAAGGTCTTTCTCAACAAGCTCAGCCGCTGATAGACCTTCGATGTTTGTTTTAGCAATTAGAAGATCTTTAGTGAACGCGTCAACATCTTGTACGTCTGCGATTGCCGCTAGTTCAGCAACGGCATCTTTGTCTTTTTGTGTACAAGTTGGAGAAGCAAAACCTACTGTGTCAGATAGAATTGCTGACATCATTAGCTTAGCAATTTGTGGAGTAATCGCGTGACCTTCAATCTTGAACATGTTGAATAGAACAGTGTTGGTACAACCAACAGGCCAGATCCATGCTTCCATTGGGTTTACTGTCATCACGTCACCTAGACGGTGGTGGTCAACAATACCCGCAATTTCAGCTTCTGCGATATCGTCTGGTGCTTGTGCTAGATCTGAGTAATCTACTAGCCAAACGGTCTCACCCGCAACTGATGTGCGAAGCTCAGGAACTTCAGCGCCAGCAACTTCTAGGATGTGCTGAGTTTCACGGTTGATTTCGCCTTGGCGAATTGGCATAGCTTCAACGCCACGCGCTTTTAGAAGTTCAGTTGCAACGAGTGCACTACAAATACTGTCACTGTCTGGGTTCTTATGACCTACAACTAGAATCATGTTTCTTCCTATTCAAGTCAATTTTATACGCCGCCTAATACAGTTAATTAGGGCGTGTTTGCTCACAAAGGCCGATACTTTACCTGATTTCAGAGAGTTTGACACGAAGAAAAGTTCACAATGCTATTGCGAATAAATCTCATTTACATATAATGATAATTATTCCTATTTGCATTTGAGTAAACGATGAACGCGACCCAATTATTACACTCTGCACAACAGTTGTTTCAGCCTACTCAGTTTCGTTTAGCTTATAAGCGATTGCTGATCCCTATCGTCATGCTCATTTTGCTAGGCAATGAAAATACACGTGACGTAGCCGTACAGACGCTATCCGACTCATTCTGGGCAGTGTCATGCTATGTTGCTGCCACATTGGCTATTTATCATTATCTTTCAAACTTTATGTCGAAAACCAATCGAATTACCGAGCTCTACCATCGCTCGCGTAATCATCAGGTTTTCTTTGCTTCTTTATTGGGTGCTTTGCCTGGCTGTGGTGGCGCTATTGTTGTGACAACGCAATTTATTAGTGGCCGAGTGGGATTTGGTGCGATTGTCGCGGTACTTACTTCAACAATGGGTGACGCTGCCTTTTTACTTCTGGCCGCCAAACCAAGTGTTGGATTAGGCGTGGTTGGATTAGGCATTATCGTGGGTACTCTTTCAGGGTTAGTCGTTAATGCTTTTCATGCTGATAACTTTCTGCGACCAGAACCAAAAGAAGCACCTCAGACACATGCTTGTTGCCAACACCAGACAGACCGACACACGCCTCTTGAACAACGTGCAATCAATCTACAAGGCGCATTTTGGAAATGGCTTATTGTGCCTGCTAGTGTCGTTGCTGTGTTAATGTCTTTCCAAATAGATATTAATCAGTTGCTATCTTTGAAAGCCAACACCATTGAATGGCTGGGCGCTATCTTCGCGGTGATCACAATGTCATTATGGGCGATGACCAAAGAACTTGGCGATTATCAGTCAACGGTCTCTGAAGATGAAAAAATCGTGGACTCACACCCGATTCAAAAAGCAGCACAAGATACGAATTTCGTCAGTGCTTGGGTGATCGTTGCTTTTCTGGCGTTTGAGCTGACAACCTATTTTTCTGGACTCGACCTTGTAGAAACCTTTTCTCATTGGGGAATTTGGATGCCATTAGCTGGCCTAGCCATTGGTATGTTGCCTGGTTGCGGACCGCAAATTTTAGTCACTAGCCTATACATTTCTGGTGCAGCGCCACTTTCTGCGCAACTGGCCAATGCGATTTCTAACGATGGTGACGCCCTATTCCCCGCCATTGCAATGGCACCGAAAGCTGCTTTGGTCGCGACTATTTATTCGTCCATTCCTGCGTTTATTGTTGGATACGGGTATTACTTTTTATTCGAGTTCTAACGCCCAGAGCATCAAAACGAGAAAGGAGCCGCAATAGGCTCCTTTCTTGATCTTGGTATTGGGCGATTTACTTCACGTTATGCTGTAACGATCGCTTTCGCATTGAGCCCTTTATCCACGCTCACCATTAACAACTGGCAAGGTTCTTGGTTTAGCTTTTCCCCTGTCCAGTAATCATACCAGTCCACCGGTTGATCAGACGTCAGCGTAAATTCCATCGCTCCGTAACTCGCATAATTAAACAAACAATGGAGGTCATTCTTCGTCGTTAGTTTTAAAAACGCGTGATTTAAACTCAAAGCGGTAAACTTTGCAGATTGTTGGTTACGTTGTTGACGTAACATGAGCTTAGACAGTGTCTTCTTAGCAAACGGTGTAATCTCAGGGAGCGGGTCACCAGACAGCAGCAAACCACCACTCGCTAATAACACCGTGCGATGAAATTCATACTCTTCTCTGGATGCAGATTGATTAGCTAATGAAGTGAACGTGGCGCAATCCGGGTCAATTTGCCACAGTTTTCGGTGCTGCCAACTACGGTAAAAGGTTTCTTTGGCTATCTGTTCGAATCGACGACTATGACGCTCTACATCGTCAGAAACACGCATTGCATCCACAAGCCCCAGAGATGGCCACATTGGCGCGTTGCAACCTAAAAGCCACGCATCACCAGCGCCTTTGGCAATCGCTTCCATACCCATGCGGTAGGCTTCTACACCGGTGACACCCGATTGGCTTCGTTTACCTTTTAACGTGCCCCAGTAGTTTGCGTCTAATTTGAATAGCTCAACGCCCCACTCTTGACGCATAACAGAGACCACATGAGTTAGGTGATCTTGCACTTCAGGGTTTGAAGTATCGAGAATGTACCAAGGCGTGCATCGCCAACCACCGTATGTGACATCTTCTGCTTTAAGTAAGCTTCCATCTTTGTGGCGAACAAACCAATCTGGATGCTGTTTGAAGATCTCCGACTCAGGCTGAGCAATAAAGGGCGCCATCCAAATCGCCGGCTTTTTGCCTTTTGCACGGATACTATGAATGAGCTCTTTTACGCCACCAGAAAACTTATCTGATGGGGTTAACCAATCGCCCATAAAGGCTTGATAGCCATCATCCAGAAGTACCCACTCCAGGTCTTCGAGCTTATCTTGCATGCAATCAACGTTCTGCATGATGTTTTGCTCTGTCACGTCTGCGTAGTACGCGTACCACGAACACCAACCAACAGGCGCATCTTGTGTCACACCTTGGCGAACAGGATGATGCTTTGCAATCATCTCGCCATAGGTTTGATAAAGCTCGGACAGCGATTGACCACAGAGTACCGCCACGGATTCAAGTTGATTACTTTCCCAATCCGCCACTTGAGTCAACTCACCATCAATTGCGGCTGATAAAACCCAATGCCCATCACGCAGCACAACATCAAAATAGCCTGCAAAGCGATGACATGATGTGAAGCCAAATAATGTGTAGCCCGCTGAACCTTCCACCACTAAATAGTTGTAATAACGCTTAGGTGCATTTTTAGGGTAGATTCGATAAGAAGGATTATTGTCTGGGCAGCGACCAATATCAACGGGGTGATTGATCGTTCCCGCCGTTTGCGCCAACATTTGAAAACCATCCCCAATTACGTTGGCCTCGTGCTCGTACAAAAACGGCATTTCGAATAACACTTCACGGTCCGTAAAGGTTTTATTGTGAAGGCCAGCAAAAGAAAAATGTAATTGATTACCCTCGACTTCAACTTGGAAGTCATTGTTATTCACAGTGATCTCAGTGTGATTTGCTAATTGAATGCTCTGAGCCATAAAGAGTCTACTCACTTAATTATTATTGTTTAGCTTGGCGCATTATCTCCTGCTTGTCTCACCCAATTCGTTACCATCATCACGAATACCAGTCTCGTTTAACGTTATGAAGTTACTATTGAGACAACGCTCACTGAAATTTTGATAAAAAAATACCAGCCCTGAGGCTGGTATTTGGATTTATGCAAACTGCACTAATTAAGCAACTTCGATCGGACCACCAAATGAAGTGACTGGCGGCACTTTACCTGTGAACTTCTCGAAGTCTACGATACATGTGTTCGCAGAAGTCGCCTGTGCAAGCTCAGAAGAACCGATGTCTTGCGTTAGGGTGTTAGGATCACCGTAGGTACAGATTGCGCCTTCTTTCTCGTTTAGAGGACCGTACCATGCACCTTCTTCGATACGAATAACGCCACGTGGGTAGCTGTCAGTCAAAACAGCACCAGCTAACAGCTGACCACGACCGTTGAATACACGTACCAAATCACCATCTTTGATACCTTTTGCTTTGGCATCCGCTGGGTTGATGTAAACCGGCTCACGACCTTGTACCGCGTAAGTCGCGCGGAACTCTTCAGACTCACACATTTGAGAGTGCAGACGCTTGTCTGGGTGACAAGACTGCAACCAGAATGGGTATTTGTCTGAACCAGGGCCACCGTGTGAACGCTCTGATTTTTCGAACCACATTGGGTGCTCTTGACAGTGTTCGTAACCGTAACGGCCGATCTTACGTGATGTAATCTCGATGAAGCCAGACGGTGTACCTAGAGGGTTAAGCTCAGGGTCTTTACGGAAGTCCGCGTGACGAACCCAAGGTTTACCTTCACCGAAGTCTAGTACGCTCTTCTCCCAGAACTCATTGAATTCTGGCATTTCGAACTTACCTTCGTTCGCTTTCTTACAATCGTTGTATAGGCTTTCGATCCACTCCATCTCGCTCATACCACGAGTGTATTCTTCGCGGCGACCAAAACGCTGAGTTAGTTCACTCATGATTTGGAAGTCAGGCTTAGATTGGAACAATGGATCGACGAGACGATGCATCGCGATCAGACCTTTGTTCGAGTATGAACCGTACACGTCGATGTCGTTACGTTCCCATTGCGTACACGCAGGTAGAACGATGTCAGAGAAACGACATGTTGCAGTCCAAGCAAACTCGATCGTTACAACCGTTTGAAGTTTGCGGAACGCTTTCTTCATGCGGTTACGATCTTGATGGTGGTGCCATGGGTTACAACCCGAGATAACCATCATCTTGAAGTCTGGCAGTTTCACTTTACCGCCGTTGTAGTTGATCTCTTTGCCAGGTTCTAGCAGACAGTCGATCCAACGTGCAACTGGGATAGTACGACTGTAACCGTTAAAGTCGTTGTTGTCCCACTTCGGTTTCATACCTTGGTCAAGGTTACGAGGGAAACCACCAGGGCCCGCGAAACCAGTAGAAGGCACACCGATACTTGAGTAATGGTGACCGTAAGAGATACCACCGCCAGGTAGACCGATTTGACCAACCATTGCAGCAACCACAGCCGCTGCCCAGTATGGCTGCTCACCGTGCTCTTGACGCTGGATACACCAACCCATCAGGATCTGTGTACGACCGCTGACTAGCATGCGTGCGAATTCACGGATCTTGTCCGCTTTCACGCCACAAATCGCTGCTGCCCATTCAGGCGTCTTCTCTACTTTGTCTTTTGTCTTACCTTGAACGTATTGAATGAACTCTTCAAAGCCTAGACAGTAAGTATCAATGAATTTCTTATCGTACAGGTTTTCGTTGTACAACACGTGTGCCACAGCGAGCATGAACGCTACGTCTGTCAGCGGGTTGATGTACAAGTGATCGTTCTCTAAGTAGCGCTGAGTTTTGTTCTTCACTGGGTCTACAGATAGAACGTTGATCTCACCTTTCGCCACTTTTTCTTTTAGTTGTGCAAGGTACTTAAACGACTCATGCGTTTCACAGTTCCAACCTACTTGAAGGTTTTTCACTGGGTCGTTAGCCCAAAGAACGATGTTGTCAGAGTTTTCTAGGATCTCAGACCAAGACGTACCTTGTGCGTACACTTCGGTTGAACCTAGCACGTACGGCATAATGGTTTGACCTGCACCCGTCGAGTAGTCACCTACTTTAGTGATGAAGTTGCCATGCATACCTACTGCACGTTGCATGTGCGCAGTACAGTTGTTGAATGAACCCGTTTGGTTCCAACCTGTTTGACCTGCATGCAGCGCCCATGGGCCGTAGTCTTTTTGAATACGTTCTAGTTCGCGATAAAACAAATCTAGCGCTTCATCCCAAGTTACTCGGATGAAACGGTTGTTACCGCGAGTATCTGCGCTGTATTTGTGTTTCTTCAACCAATCTAGACGAACCATTGGGTAACGAACACGTGAAGGGCTGTAGATAATACCCTTAATGCCGTTCAACATTTCTGTTGGGTTTTTGTCTAGCTCTAGCGGCTTGATCTCTTGAACTTTACCCGCGTAGATGTGGGCGCGGAACGCGCCCCAGTGAGAACCGGTTACTTTCCAAGTACCTGTCGTCTCAACGGCATTTGCAGAGGCGGACGCCAATAAGCTAGGACCAATTACTGACGCTGCACTTGTGGTTGCTACACCTTTAAGAAAACTTCTTCGTGTAATAGCCATTTAAAATTACTCCAATCCGACGCTTATTAGTGGTGACCTTCAGCATAATCTGAAGAGTGTTTCTGTAGATACTTCAAGATCAGTGCTTCACTGTCTGTATCTAGGTTAACGAACGCCAACATACCGTCGAACATACCTGGCCAGGTGTTCGCGTCGAAGTGCGCTTCCGCAGGTTGAGTGTGACATACAGAACAATTGGTCTTGTAGGCTTCACGAGATTTTTCCCAAACAGGATTGATGTCGTTCAGCATAGACTCTTTCTTAATCCATACTTTCGCCGCTACTTTTTCCCAAGGAAGGCCTGTTAGCTCATCCACTTTTTTCTCACCAGTCGTCACAATGTTGCTGTCTGTTGCTGCTTCTTTCATCAGAGACGCAGTCGCAATGTTCTTACCGAAGTCTTCTTGAATTACACGACCAAAACCTTTTGCTTTGCGCCAACCGTCAATTTCGATCTCAACAAACTCGCCTTTGTCTTCAAGAACTTTAACGGTCGATGCAGGATTAAGAAGACCAGCTTCTTTACTGCCTTGCGCATCAAAGTAAATTGGTAGGTGACGAACGCTCACGAGTTGCTGACCAACGCCGTAATCCGTGTTAGAAGTCATACCCTCTAGATCACCCACGATACCGCCAATGCTGTCCATGCCTGCTGGTAGGTTGTGCGCAATACCCTTGTGACAGTCAACACAGCTTTGATCTTTCTCAGCGGCTTGCTTCATTTGGATACGAGCCGTAGGAGACATTTGCTCGAAATCCATCGATTCGTAGTTGTGACAGTTTTTACACTCCAGAGATTTGTTTGCCGAGAAACGATCCCATTCGTGTTTAGCAAGTTCGATACGACGCTCTTCGAACACACCCGGTTCGTCGTAGTTGCCAAATACTTGTGCAAATACTTCTTTAGAAGCTTGCATCTTACGAGCGATCTTATCTGTCCAGTTATGTGGAACGTGACAATCAGGACAGGTAGCACGAACACCAGAGTGGTTTTTCCAGTGCACCGTTTCTTGTAGCTCAACGTACACGTTGTCACGCATTGTGTGACAACTAATACAGAATTCTTCTGTGTTGGTTGCTTCTAGAGCGGTGTTAAAGCCACCCCAAAAGATAACACCAGCAATAAAGCCGCCCATAGTCAGCACACCTAGGCTGATATGTACAGCTGGGCGCGTCATGGTACGCCACAGTTTAATGATTAATGATTTCATTATTTGCTCTCTTAAAATCTTTTCAAAAGTGTGGTTATGAGCTCACTGGCTTACATGCCGTGCGCGCCTGGAGGTCCAAAGAAGAAGACTTGCAACATCCAAACGATGAACCCGTAGCCGCCAACAAAGGCCACACTCAGAATTGGGAAGAGAACAACTGCAATGAAGAGGAACGACTTCCACTCCAGGGAGCGTTTTTCACCACTCTCAATTTTATTAACATCACTCATACATTTGCCTATTTTGTATCTAGTGTTATTGAAAAGCCCGCGTAACCAAGCTTAAGTTTTTTACAATCTCTAATGGAAAATGTTAGACCATACTAATAGTAGGGTTCAATCAAATAAGCGACCTCAGACCTTGTAATTCAACACTTTTTTGAGCTCATCCAGAGATATGATGGATTGATGTTATTTATTAAAAAACATGAACAGATGTGACAAAATAAGTCTTTTAAGGAGTTGTTAAATAACCAACATTTAAGAAACATCGATCACATTTAAATCGTAATTACCATGCCATAAATCGACTTAAAAACTCCGAAAAAGATATCCACTTGTAAACAGAATGCTGCGTATTAATGTCTAAAATAGCACTCAAGGTTTACTTTAAGAACAGCAAAAAGTGCACATAGTGGTTCATATAAAAGGGAGGCTTAGATACAATTATTCGCGTATTTTCAAGGAGCGATTATGGATAACGTGGTGGATATAAGCTGGGTCAAACTGGCACTGTTTGGTTTGATTTTATTGGTCCCCTTCTTTATCAATGCCCGCTACAAATTAGGGATAGCAAAAGACACCATAATCAGTGTTATCCGAATGACACTTCAGCTCATATTGATTGGCGTGTATTTAGAATATCTTTTTCAATTAAACAGCTTACTTGTCAATATACTTTGGCTTGCCATCATGCTACTGATTGGTGCCAGCTCAATTGCGGGAAAAGCTCACTTACCTAAAAAGCCACTTATGCTTCCGCTACTAACGGGCCTTACCTGTGGTCTAATACCACTTCTGATAGCAATTACAGCAGGCCTAGTGCAACCATCCCCTATTTACAATGCGCAGTACATGATCCCACTTGCTGGTATGTTATTGGGTAACAGCTTGAGTAGTAATATCATCGCTCTTCAGAATTTGTTTACGGCTTTTGAGCAGAGACAAGCAGAATATGAGGCTGCAATCTCACTTGGAGCCTCTCCTCGCTACGCATCCTTCCCCCTTCATTCAAGAGGCTCTTAGAAAGTCCCTTGCCCCGACTTTAGCTTCTATGGCCACTACAGGACTGGTTACCTTACCGGGTATGATGACCGGTCAAATTCTAGGTGGCGCGAGCCCGATGGTTGCGATTAAATACCAGTTAGTAATTATGCTGGCTATTTTCGTCATGTTGAGTGCCTCCGTAACCATAACGTTAGAAATGACATTGCGCTGGGTACAAACCAAAGAAGGCCGAATCAAGATAAAAATCGAGCAACCCGAATCGACCAAAACTCACGGTTAGTTGGCGCTTGTGGGTAAAGCCCGTTAAACAACTTATGGTGCCAAGTCGAACGTACTTATAACTGAATAACTCAACTATTCTTCGAGCACTCATCAAGACGCTTTCAGATGAAAAGTCAGGCAGAATTATTTTTGATATAAGCCTCTAATTTTATGAAATTTTCTTTGCAAGTTTAGATACGCACGACCTTTGATACAGGTTATCCACAGAAAATGTGGATAAGCCCCCAAAACCCATACGCAACCAGAAACATAGCAACATAAGTAATCAATCGAATCGTCATGCATTGATCACGTGACTGACATGTTCTAATTTTAGAGTAAAGGCAGTGACCACAAACTTGGAGAGACGTACATGGATGTCTTAATGATCAAAGAAAATTACGATGAACTCCTGTCCGATGCACCTCTGGATTGGCTCGTTCAAGAACCAAAGGAAGTAACTTCTCATTGGCTCCCAACCGATTTTGGTATCAACGAAGAGTTGATTTAGCATGACTCGACTTATTTGACATTTGCAGAGACAAATAAAAAGAAAGGCGAACCACCTGGTTCGCCTTTCTTGTGATCTTCTAAACTTATCGCAAATGGTTATCTTCATCGCGTAGATAAATCATCCAATACCACATGCCAACAAATACGCCACCACCAATAATGTTTCCTATCGTAACAGGAATTAGGTTGTTTACGATGAACCCCATCATGTTTAAGTCCGCGTAGTTTGCAATATCTGCCCCTGTCACTTGCCAAAACGCTTCTGGCGCAAAGTACTTAATACCAATCGCCATAGGTACTTGGAACATGTTCGCAATACAGTGCTCAAAACCTGCCGACACGAACATAGCCACAGGCAAAATCATGACCGCTATTTTATCTGTCAATGTTCGCCCACTAAACGTCATCCAAACTGCAATACAAACTAATACGTTACACATAATGCCAAGCGCAACAGCAGCAAAGAAACCATGATGTAATTTGTGTTGGGAGATCGCCATCGCGTTAAGACCAACTTGGCCATGATCAAACATATATTGCTTGGTAACTAGCATACAGGCCACAAGCAAAATGGCCCCAACCATATTGCCAAAGTAAACCACCAACCAGTTTTTGATAAGTGCTTGCCAAGAGATTTTTCCACTCGCACGCGCAACTAGTGTCAGCACAGAGCTAGTGAAAAGCTCGCCGCCAGTAACCACCACCAAAATCAAACCAAGGCTAAATGCCAGACCACCAATGAGTCGTGTAATGCCCCAAGGCAGCTCGCCTGCGCCTGTCGTTACTGTGGTATAGAAGATGAAAGCAATACCAATATGAAGCCCCGCAGAAATGGCGAGCAGAAAAGATTTGATTGGAGCTTTCGTTGCTTTGCCTACCCCCACTTCAGCCGCGCGTTCCGCAGCTTGTGGCGGTAATAGTGAGTCAAACTGATTAAAGTTCATTCTGGTGTAACATTTAGAAACATTTAAAGAGGCGCGGATAATCACTCTATTTCCCTATTTTTTCAAGTGCTATTTGGCGTGTTTACTAAAATCGTTGTTATTGGGAGATCAAGCAATAAATAGCGCCTATCATTCGCTACCGTAAGTATCATTGATACTTAACAAGTATTCGGCCTTTCGAACAAAGATCCTGCGTTATATCAGCCTGATAGCGCCATACTTAACACTTCTTGTCGTTGAATGTTGCCCAACGCTACTTTTCAGACTAGCTTGGTAAAAAAAGCGCAAAGGAATCATTTATGAAATATTCAGCTGAACATATCGCCGAATTGAATCTACTTCTTCAGTTCGACCTAAGTAGTGCTGCAACTGGTATTAAAGTTCATACAGACGCGTCAGAAGAAATGCAGGCAGCCGTTGCTCGTCTATATAAGAAGCAACTTTGTACACAGCCTGACGGTGGTTATCTAACAGACGAAGGCATTGAAGTTGCAGAACATGCAGATAAGATTTTAAGAGTTTTGTCTGTGTAATTTGAACAAAAAACGCCACCGAACTCGGTGGCGTTTTTTAGTCCTATATTTTTCCTGTCGATGCCTGTGGCAATAATCGCTTTTTCATTTTGCTAAATGGTTGAACCTTGTCATACAACCAGTTAAAACCAGTGGCATAAAATAGGAAGAAAACGAGGAAGCCGGCTTCCAGCATTAGAGCTTGAAGAAGCGTAATTTCTAAGAACCAGGTAATCACAGGTAGAGAGATAAAGATCAATCCTCCCTCGAAACCAATAGTGTGTCCAAGCCGCATCGCTAAACTTCGCTCAGCTCGATTGCCACCAAACCACTTATCAAAGTACAAGTTGTAGATGTAGTTCCATATCACGGTATACATACTCAACCCGACCCCAACTAACGCGAGATCACTAGAGCCCTTTCCAGTGATCAATGAAGCCGCTGGTACAATAATCGCGAGTGCGATTAACTCAAAAAGTACTGCATGAAAAATTCGTTCGTTACGAGTCATATTTCTCTATCCAAATAGTTCTACTCAATGCTTAGAACTTTATCTATTATTTAGATAACCAAAAGTTAGATACCATCGGTTTAAGCGATATGTTTACCATCGAACAACTGCAAGCTTTCATTGCTACATCAGAAGCAGGATCATTTTCAGGAGCAGCTAGAAAACTGGGGCGAGCTCAATCTGTAGTGAGCCAGCACATCATGAATATGGAGATCGACTGTGGTGTTGAGCTTTTCGATCGATCAGGCAGGTACCCTAAATTAACAGAGAATGGCCTCGCGCTCGTACCTTATGCACAAGCAACAATCAGCCAACTCGACCGCCTAAACAATAGGGCATCACAGCTCTTTTCCACGCCAACGAACAAATTAGTCTTAGCTATTGATGAAGGGATTCCTCTGACTCGCTTGCCGGATGTGCTAAAGAAGTTAGAGCAACGCTTTCCACACTTACAAGTTGAATGCTTAACGGCATCAAGCCCTGATATCATTGAATTGGTTAAGTCGGAACGCGCCACGACTGGGATTATTTTGAGTGATTTACAAATGCCAAGACACATCGATTTCACCAATCTTGGCAATATTGCATTTGATGTCTATGTCTCTTCAACACATCCTTTAGCAAAGCAGCAAATCACTCACATTGATCAACTAAAACAACATCGTCAATTGGTCATACGATCCAAAAGTGCAGAGCCATGTGGTCTCAATCAAGCATTTAGCCCAGATATCTGGTACGCTGATAACTACTATATTTTGTTGGAATTGGCGAATAAAGGGTTTGGTTGGTGCTTTCTACCACAGCATTTAGTCGCGTATTCACCTAATACATTAAAAAAAGTTGGGGATGATTTCACAAAACTGGCTTGGCAAGTCAATGTTGACCTTATTCAGCACCAGAAATGGCATTCAGATCCTCTCCATCAACAAGCCAAAGCAGAACTGCTCAACCTATTCGGGCAGACATAAGTAAGTAGGAAGACCCAAATGGCAAATACATTGATCGTAGGTGCAGGCTGGCTCGGAACTCCGCTAGCAGAAACATTGATGAAAGATGGACACTATGTTGTTGTCACTCGTCGTAGCCAAACTCGATTAAAAGAGTTACCCACCTCATTAACTCACTCCGCATTGTTCGATTTCAATCAATTGAACGCCACAGCACGGCTAGATGAGCTGCTCAAACAGCATCAAATTACGCACGTTATCGGTGCTTTTCCTCCAGGATTTCGTAAAGGACGCGGTCAAGAATATGCACAGCAATGGCAAATACTTGCCAACGCAGCTAAGCAAAACAACGTTGAAAAACTTCTCATGATCAGCTCTACAACGGTTTACCCTAACCTTGCTTCCGATATGGAAGAAGCTGACGCGTCAATCTCTTTAGCAGCCGAAAGCCCTTATTTCTCTGACAATGCACGTATTATGCTTCAAGCAGAGCAGCATGTTATCGACTCGAATATTAGCTTTGTTATTCTACGTTGTAGCGGATTAATCGGGCCAGATAGACACCCATCTCGCTTTGCAGCAAGGCTTCAACAAGTTAGTCGTAAAGCACCAGCTAATATGCTTCATCAAGATGATGCTGTCTCGGCTGCGAAATTTGCCTTAGGCAACTTAAGCAACCAAGTCATTAATGTTACGACACCTCATACTGTCAGCAAGGCTGAGTTCTACCAAGCTGCCATAAACAAAATCGGAAGTGAGATACCTCTTCCACCCGTCACAGAGCAAGCTGACAAGCGTATTCTTGCTGACAAACTACTCTCACTTGGTTATCGATTTCACTTCAATTCAACTTTGGATGCGTTATGAGACTCTATAGACATATAGAAACGCTTTGGGATTACATGCAACTTAAACATGAACTGAAGCCTGCGGGCTGTTTGTTTGTGATGTGCAGTAATGATGTGCGTGTAGCGGAGCACGCTGCCAAGCTCTACCACCAAAAGTTGGCACCTTTGATTGTATTTTCAGGGGGTGAAGGTCGCTTCACAGATGGACTGTTTGAAAAAAGCGAAGCAGAAACCTTTGCCGAGATTGCAAAGTTGTCGGGCGTTCCAAGCAAAGCAATTTTGCTCGAGACTAAATCCACAAACAGCGGAGAAAACGTCCGCTTTACTGAGCAACGATTAAAAGAGGAAGGAAAACAATGTTCCTCGTTTATTCTGGTACAAAAACCGTTTATGGAGCGTAGAGCAATCGCGACATTTGAAAAACAGTGGCAGTCACCCTACACTCAGCTCCAAGTAAGCTCTGCGGCTCTTCCATTTTTTGAATACATTAATGAAGACATGCCATTAATGATGGTGCTAGAAGCACTAATGGAAGATTTCTCTCGCGTAAAAAGCTATCCAGAGAAAGGATTTCAAACCGAGCAGAACATCCCTCAGCAAGTCGAATCTTCTTACCAGGTTTTACTCGAGCGGTTTGGTTTTGACTTAGTCTAACTTTTTCTAACCGACAACAAAAAGCCACCAAGTTCGGTGGCTTTTATGTATCAATACGGCTTATTTACCGAGCGCTTCTTTGTAATGTTGGCGGCATACGGAGACATACTTATCGTTACCGCCGATCGCAACTTGATCGCCTTCTTTAATTGCCACGCCGTGTTCATCGGTACGAATAACCATATTCGCTTTGCGGCCGCAATGGCAGATTGTTTTGAGCTCAACCAGCTTGTCTGCCCAAGATAATAGATACTTACTGCCTTCAAAAAGTTCGCCTAGAAAATCGGTGCGAAGGCCGTAACACAATACTGGAATATGCAACTTATCAACGACTTCAGTAAGTTGATAAACTTGTTCTTTCGACAAGAACTGACACTCATCAACAAGAATACAGTGACGTTTTTCAACCTCATTCAGAGCTGCGATCTCCTGATACAAATTGGTATCCTGACGAAATAAATGTGCGTCAGATTGAAGACCAATACGAGAGCTCACTTTACCGACACCAAAACGATCATCTAGCGCAGCCGTAAAAATAACTGGCGTCATGCCGCGTTCTTGATAGTTGAAAGAGGATTGAAGAAGCGTTGTTGATTTACCCGCATTCATTGCTGAGTAATAGAAATACATCTGAGCCACAGAGCATTACCTAAAGTTAAAGTTTTAATTTATGGAAATGGAAAATAAAAGGGCTGAATTATCAGCCCTTTAAAAATGAAAATTCAATTACTTACGACGCCACGTTGTACCTTCTGGACCATCTTCCAGAACAATGCCCATTTCGGTCAGCTTGTCACGAGCCATATCTGCATTCGCCCAATCTTTCGCAGCACGAGAGTCGTTACGCAGCTTGATCAGAGCTTCGATTTCAGCCACTTCATCATCGTTACCTGCATCACCTTTTAGGAAGGCTTCTGGATCTTGGTGAAGAATACCGATCACATCTGCTAGTTCACGCATTAGCGCACCTAGCTCGCTCGCTTTCTCTAGGTTTTCTGTCTTCAGACGGTTAACTTCGCGCGCCATGTCGAACAGAACTGAGTACGCTTCTGGTGTATTGAAGTCATCGTTCATCGCTGCTGTAAAGCGAGATACGTACTCTTCACCACCAGCAGGCGCAGCGTTTAGGTCTAAACCACGTAGAGATGTGTACAGGCGCTCAAGCGAAGCACGTGCTTGGTTTAGGTTATCTTCGCTGTAGTTTAACTGGCTACGGTAGTGACCAGACATTAGGAAGTAACGCACTGTTTCAGCATCGTAGTGACCAAGAACGTCACGGATAGTAAAGAAGTTACCTAGAGATTTAGACATCTTCTCACGGTCTACCATTACCATGCCGCTGTGCATCCATGTGTTCACGTATTGTGTATCGTGTGCACAGCATGATTGCGCGATTTCATTTTCATGGTGTGGGAACTGAAGGTCAGAACCGCCGCCGTGAATGTCGAAGTGGTTACCTAGGATTGAAGAGTTCATTGCTGAACACTCAATGTGCCAACCTGGACGACCAGGACCCCATGGTGACTCCCACGTTGGTTCACCCGGCTTAGACATCTTCCAAAGTACAAAGTCTAGAGGGCTGCGTTTTGCTGTTTCGATATCAACGCGCGCGCCAGCTTGAAGCTGATCAAGGTCTTGCTTAGAAAGCTTGCCGTATTCGTTGAACTTACCCACTTCAAACATTACGTCACCGTTATCTGCAACGTATGCAAAACCGCGCTCGATTAGCTTCTCAACCAATTCGATTATTTCAGCAATAAACTGTGTCGCACGAGGTTCAACGTCCGGACGTTTCATGTTCAGCGCATCAAAATCAGCGTGCATTTCACCAATTAAACGCTCAGTCAATGAATCGCAAGACTCACCATTTTCTGCGGCACGTTTGATGATCTTATCGTCGATATCTGTGATGTTACGTACAAACGTCAGATCGTAGCCCAAGTAGCGAAGGTAACGTGATACAACGTCAAAAGAGACGAAAGTACGACCATGACCAATGTGACAGAGATCGTAGATGGTAACTCCACAGACATACATACCGACTTTGCCAGCTGTAATTGGTTTGAATTCCTCTTTCTGTCTTGTGAGTGTGTTATATATCTTTAACATGATCTCTATCTATGATTGTGAATGAATAAAAGAAGATGAGTATATCAACTCCAACCTAGTTAGGTAATAGCAATTAACCGATAAAACGATAATCGGCTAAACTTCAAGCACAAAACGAAGAATTTCCTCTTCCTGAGTTTTTAAAGCACTAGAACTTAGGCTAGAATCTCGGGCTCAACACAACACAGTAAAGGAAAGTAGCATGATCACCCTTCACACTAATTTTGGTGACATCAAGATTCAACTAAACGAAGAGAAAGCGCCAGAGACAAGCGCAAACTTCCTTCAGTACTGCCGCGACGGTTTCTACGACAACACGCTTTTCCACCGTGTTATTGACGGCTTCATGATCCAAGGTGGTGGTATGGAGTCTGGTCTACGTGAAAAAGCGACTCGTGCACCTATCAAGAACGAAGCAAACAACGGCCTAAGCAACAAAGTGGGTACACTTGCTATGGCACGTACTATGGAGCCGCATTCAGCAAGCTCTCAGTTCTTCATCAACGTAAACAACAACACATTCCTAGACTTCCGTAGCGAAAGCCTAGACGGTTGGGGTTACTGTGTGTTCGGTGAAGTAATCGAAGGCATGGACATCGTAAATAAGATCAAAGGCGTTAGCACTGGTTCTTACGGCATGCACCAAGACGTACCTCTAGAAGACGTAGTAATCACTGGTACAACAATTGAAGAGTAATTCTTAGGAATTATTTTTAAAAGATAAGTTAATGGGGAGGCATAGCTTCCCCTTATTTCTATGACGACATTATTTATTTCCGATCTTCACCTTACCCCATCACGTCCGGATATTACGGAATGTTTTGTGACGTTCATGCGAACAGAAGCAACAAAAGCTGATGCACTTTATGTACTCGGCGATCTGTTTGAATTCTGGATTGGTGACGATGACAACACCCCTTTTGCAGACCAAATCCGTGCAGAATTTAAAGCACTGACGGATGCGGGTGTGCCAACTTTTTTCATCCAAGGCAATCGAGATTTTTTACTCGGCAAACGCTTTTGCAAAGAAACCGGTATGACATTACTCGACGATGTCTGCACGATTGATCTTTATGGTCAAAAAGCCGTAATCCTACATGGCGATACGCTCTGCATTGACGATGTGAAATACCAAGAGTTTAGAAAAACCGTTCACAAGCCATGGCTACAATGGTTGTTTAACCGTATTCCTTGGTTCATTAAGAAGAAAATTGTCTCAAAAGTTCAATCCGATATTCGTGATGATAAAATGAGCAAGTCATTAGATATCATGGACGTCAACCAAAATGAGGTCGAGAAAGTAATGTCTCAGAACTGCGTCAACTTAATGATTCATGGTCACACACATCGCCCGAACACACATTTTTTTGACGTCGATGGCGTTAAAAAGACCCGAATTGTTTTAGGGGATTGGTATACGCAAGGCTCAGTTTTAAAAGTAAATTCTGATAGTTTTGACCTACAAACGAGACCGTTCATACAGAATTTGCGTTAAGCATGTAGAGCGTGTAGAAGATTCACGCTCAAGTCGTAGATATTTTGTAAAAAATCGCTATTATCATAATACTAAGTTAAACAGAACGAAGTACCTAATTGAAGTATTCTTACGTAGCTCGCCAACCGATTCTGGATAGAGAAAAACGAACCATAGGTTACGAACTCCTCTTTCGAGACGGCCCTAAAAATACCTTCCCTGAAGTAGAACCAGAGCTGGCTACTAGTCGACTGCTATCCGATCATTTTTTGTCGACGCATTACAACACATTAGGAAACAAACTTGGCTTTGTTAACTTTCCGCATCAAAGCTTGGTGAACTTGGTCCCAACTTTGTTCCCTAAAGAATCTCTCGTCATTGAAGTCCTTGAAGACTGCGAACCGACAGAAGAACTGTTAGAAGCCATCAAGCACCTTCATGAGTGCGGATACAAAATTGCTCTGGATGATTTTGTTCCGACGAAAGCTTGGAAGCGTTTTCTTCCATACGTTTCCATGATCAAGTTTGATATTAGACTTGTGCCGATTAAGAAAGCTGCCATTTTTATTCAGGCGTTGAGCCCATTTAAAATCGACTTTCTTGCGGAAAAGGTAGAGACCTATGAAGAGTTTGAGCAAGCCCTAGAAGCCGGTTTTAACTATTTTCAAGGGTATTTTTTTAGCAAACCTGAGATGATCCAGAAAAAACGGTTGAACCCCGCGTTTCTTACCGTCATCCAACTTTGTAAAGAGATTGCAGATAAGCCCATCGACTTCAATGAGGTTGAACGTCTGTTTTCGATTGATGTGACGCTGTCATACAAGCTGCTTACTTACGTAAATTCAGGCTATACATTAACGACTAAGATCAAATCGTTCAGACAGGCGCTTATTTATCTGGGTGAAGAGCGACTACGACGCTTTATTTCCTTAGTTGCAATTGCGTCCGTTCAAGAAGATAAACCTGACTCTCTTTACTCTTTAGCGATTCAGCGTGCACGAATGTGTGAACTGTTACTTAGTCAAATGAACACTAGGTATGACCCTGGGCAGGCTTTTTTGACAGGCATGTTTTCTTTACTCGGATCTTTGCTCGATCAACCGCTCTCTGATGTCATTGAAGATATCCCCGTTGACGAAGATATAAAACTCGCATTAACCAGTCGAAAAGGCGTACTTGGTCACTTACTTTCGATGACGATCGCCTATGAACAAGCGGACTGGGAGTTAGCCGAGCGATATTGCACCGTTCTTAAATTAACCGAACCTCAATTAGCAGACGCTTTTAATCAATCTACCGAGTGGGCTCAAGAACTGCTGTCTCAAACGCCCTAAATCGCTATAATGCCTCACCTCCAGCCTCGCAATTGTGAGGTTGTTTGTTTTTACCGCTTAATTAATCGAGATTTCATTTTATGGCTTCTTCTTGCCCTTGCGGATCTAACCGCACGTACCAACAGTGTTGTGAAATTGCCCACAACAACCATGCTGACGTCACCACTCCAGAGCAGTTAATGCGCTCTCGTTACAGTGCGCATGTGTTAGGTCTAGTCGATTACGTGGTCAACACTTATCATCCAATCTGTAATGCAGAAGAGCAACGTGAAGGCATTGCCCAATCTATCGACAGCGATTGGTGCAAACTTGAAGTTGTAAAAACAGAAGCTGGCAGTAATGACAATGAAGGCTTTGTAGAGTTTAGCGCTTATTTTGATGAAGACGGCAAACGCTACTGTATGACAGAGCGTTCCCGCTTTGTAAAAGAAAATGGGCTTTGGTACTACATTGACGGCACGTTTCCAGAAGAAGAGCTAGAAGAAGAACCAGAACAAGATCCTCGCCTAAACCAACCAGTGAGTAGCCTAAAAGTAGGTCGTAACGACCCGTGTATCTGTGGAAGCGGTAAGAAATTTAAGAAGTGTTGTGGGTAAGATCATCCACTCCTAGCTTATTGAGCTCGATTTAATTGGATTCTTGACTTCGCCTAGGTTCGTTGGAGTGACGTGAATATATGTACCTATTTGAAGTAAATAACTCTACTGCAAGTACCATTAGAAAATATACCGTCATTCTGAACAGCGAGGGACGAGCGTGATTCAGAATCTAATCGCCACCAGCACTGTTGCCGGTTTTTGCCCCGAATCAAGAACACTAAAGTAAAAAGCCCCTAGGCTCGAGAGCATAGGGGCTTTCACTTATCGCAAGCTTACTTATGACGCTCTTTCAGTTTATTCACTACGTCATTCATCGATAAGCCTTGGTCTTGAAGCAATACCATTAAGTGATAAATCAAATCTGCAGATTCACACACTAACTCCGCCTTATCGCCCGACGTCGCCGCAAGCGCGACTTCAACGCCTTCTTCGCCCACTTTTTGCGAAATACGCTTGGTGCCACGGGCATAAAGACTGGCAGTATAAGAGGAATCTGGGTCGGCACTCTTGCGGGCAGCCAATAGCTGCTCAAG
Source organism: Vibrio sp. YT-19(2023) (assembly GCF_033337395.1). Lineage (NCBI taxonomy): Bacteria > Pseudomonadati > Pseudomonadota > Gammaproteobacteria > Vibrionales > Vibrionaceae > Vibrio > Vibrio sp. YT-19(2023). Next base: position 105,424 of record NZ_JAWOQN010000018.1, read on the forward strand.
TTGATGAAGCCACACCATTTGTGACTCCTCTTGAGGGTCCACATCCCAGCAAGTTGTGTTACCCAAGTGACACGTAGGACCAATGGGATTCACTTTCACCAGTAGCGTATCGTTGTCGCAATCGAGCTGCATGTTCACTAGTTGCAATACGTTGCCGGAGGTCTCACCTTTCGTCCAAAGACGCTGCTTGGTACGAGAGAAAAACGTCACTTGACCTGTTTCGCCCGTTTTTGCCAACGCATCTTGGTTCATATAACCCATCATCAGCACTTGGCTTGATTGGAAATCTTGTACGATAGCAGGTACCAGACCATCCACCTTTTCCCAGTTGATTCGCTCAACTAGCGAACTTACTTCGGCGGCTTTCACACTCATAGTCGTACCTCAATGCCTTGTTGTTTCAAATACTGCTTTAGTTCACCAATATTGATGACTTGTTTGTGGAATACCGATGCGGCAAGCGCGCCATCCACATTTGCTTTTTGGTATGCTTCCGCAAAGTGCTCCATAGCACCTGCCCCACCCGATGCAATCAATGGCACGTTACACACTTCACGCACCATGTTAAGTTGTTCAATATCGTAACCGTTACGTACGCCGTCTTGGTTCATCATGTTCAGTACGATTTCACCAGCGCCACGCTTTTGTACTTCTTGCACCCAATCACGTGTTTCCCATTGAGTTGCTTTGGTGCGTTCTTCATCGCCAGTAAACTGGTAAACCTGATACTTGCCTGTCTCTTTGTCGTAGTATGAATCGATACCAACGACGATACATTGCACACCAAACTTATCAGCAAGGTCAGTAATCAGTTGCGGGTTAGCCAATGCAGGTGAGTTAATAGACACTTTGTCTGCACCAAACTCAAGAATGCGCGCTGCATCTTCCGCTGATTTAATACCACCAGCGACACAGAAGGGAATATCAATCACTTCAGCAACGCGAGCGACCCAACTTTTGTCAACGACACGCCCATCACTTGAAGCGGTAATATCGTAGAACACAAGCTCGTCAGCGCCTTCTTCCGCATAACGCTGCGCCAGAGGAACGATGTCGCCAATGATTTCGTGGTTGCGGAACTGGACGCCCTTCACCACTTGTCCATCACGAACATCAAGACATGGAATTATTCGCTTTGCCAGCATGCAAATGCCTCCTCTGCTGTGAACTTACCATCTAACAGCGCACGACCAACAATCACGCCAGCAACACCGCTGCCTTTTAGCGCTTCGATATCTGCTAATGAACCGATGCCACCTGAAGATTGGAACTGCACTTGTGGGTATTGTTTACATAAGTCGATGTAAAGCTCAACGTTTGAGCCTTCTAGCGTACCGTCACGAGAAATGTCCGTACAAAGCACGTGCTGCAAACCTACCGTTAAGTAATCGTTGATCAGAGCTTCGATGGTCACGCCTGAGTCTTCTTGCCAACCAGAGATCGCCACTTTACGCGTACCGTCTTGATCGATGTTGATGTCTAGCGCGAGAACGATTTTCTCTGCGCCGTATTTTTCCATCCAACCTTTCACAAGCTCTGGCTGTTTTACTGCTGTTGAGCCAACGACAACACGCTGAGCCCCCGCTTCTAGCAGATCAATCACGTCTTGCTCTGTGCGCACTCCGCCACCGATTTGGATGTTCGCTGGCGTGCTTGCTAGTAGCTTTGCAATTAAATCAAGTTGACGTGCTGTCGTGTCTTTCGCGCCAGTTAAATCCACTAAGTGCAGCCAGTTAGCACCCGCTTGGTGGTACAAGTTGAACTGCTCTGCTGGGTCGACTTTGTACTCAGTTACTTGGCCGTAATCACCTTGATAAAGGCGAACCACCTGTCCTTCAATTAAATCAAGAGCTGGAATAATCACACTAAATCCCTTTTATAATTCTAAGAAGTTTTGAATAAGCTTCGCGCCCGCTTTTGAAGAACGCTCAGGGTGGAATTGCACACCATAATAGTTACCGCTTTGAACCGCAGCAGTGAATGGATTTCCGTAATCACATTCGGCAATGGTGTAATCCCCAACAGGCATCGCAAAGCTGTGCACGAAGTAGAAATACTCTCCTTCTTCAATACCTTTGAAAAGTGGATTACCTGCTTTTGCAGAGACTGTGTTCCAACCCATATGCGGCAGCGGCAAATCGCCAGTTTGTAGTAGCTTCACTTCGCCATCACAAAGTCCAAGACACTCAACTAACTCGTCGGCTTTCTGACCTTTCTCTTGAGACACTTTGCCCAACAGTTGCATGCCTAGACAGATACCTAGCAAAGGCTTTTCTACCTGTTTTACCAAGCTGATAAGGTCGCGCTCTTCTAGGTTCTTCATCGCTTCGCTGGCAGTGCCCACACCCGGTAGGAATAGCTTATCTGCCGACAATACGACCTGCGGATCTTTTGAAATAGTTACGTCATAGCCTAGGCGTTCAATAGCAAACTTCACCGAAGAGACGTTGGCACAGCCAGTATCGATAATGACAACTTTCTGTTCTGTCACTGTTTTTCTCCTTGCTAAGATTCGCCTTAAAGCACGCCTTTACTACTTGGTAGCTCAGTGCCTTCTACTTTGATTGCTTGGCGTAACGTACGGCCAAACGCTTTAAATAGACTTTCAATGATGTGGTGATCATTGTTGCCCGCAGAAGAAAGGTGCAACGTACATGCTAATGTGTCAGTCAAAGAGCGGAAGAAGTGAACCACCATCTCTGTTGAAAGATCACCCACTTGCTCACGGCTGAATTGAGCGTCGAACTTAAGGTAAGGACGACCTGATAGGTCTAGTGCGCATTGCGCCAAACACTCATCCATTGGCAAGCTAAAGCCAAAGCGACCAATACCACGTTTGTCACCCAGTGCTTCTTTCAACGCTTGACCTAACGCAAGAGCGGTATCTTCCACTGTGTGGTGATCATCAATGTGCAGGTCACCTTCCACTTTGCACACCATCTGGAATCCACCGTGCGTCGCGATTTGATCCAGCATGTGATCAAAGAAGCCAAGACCTGTAGAGATGTCATTGCCGCCTTGCTCATCAAGATTAACGATTACTTTGATGTCTGTTTCTTTTGTGGTGCGAACCACTTCAGCTACGCGCGCCTTCACCGTCAGATCTTTTAGGATCTGTTTCCAACCCATGGTTTCTGGGTTGTATTGAATGCCACGAATTGCCATGTTTTCTGCAAGTTGAAGATCGGTTTGACGATCGCCAATCACAACAGAGTTTTGGAAATCTACTTTGCCACCTTGAAGATATTCTTTTACCAAGCCTAATTTAGGCTTACGGCATGAACAGTTATCTTCATCAAAGTGAGGACAAATCAGCACGTCATCAAATTTCACACCTTGAGATTCAAAGATCTCCATCATCATGTTGTGTGGTGCATCAAAATCTTCTTGTGGGTAACTGTCGGTACCCAAACCATCTTGGTTCGTGACCATCACTAGACGGTATCCTGCATCCTGCAACGACAACAGGCTTGGGATAACAAATGGCTCCAGTTTTAGTTTATCTAAACGGTCTACTTGAAAATCAATCGGCGGCTCAACAATTAAGGTGCCATCACGGTCGATAAAGAGGATTTTTTTTTGTTTGCTCACTCGAACTTCCTTATTGCTATTCTTTTGGCGCTCCCGCTATTGAGCGAGAGCGATAAATTCTGTCTCTATTTATGCGTAGTAGTTTCTGATAAATCCAAGCGTTTTTTCGCACTCGTCACGGTTACCCACACTGATACGCACACAGTTTTCAATTGGCGAGTTACGCAAAATAATGCCCGTATCCCAAGCCGCTTTGAAAAGGTCATCGCCATCTGGGAATTTCACCAATAGGTAGTTTCCCCACCCTTCAAACACTTCCAAGCCCGGAATCATTGAAAGGCCAACTTGCAAGTAAGCACGGTTTGCATTCAAATCGAGAACTTGAAACTTCGCTCGCGCTAAACCAGCTTCCGAAAGTGCCTGAGTCGCAATTTCTGCCACTGGAACTGGGACTGGGTAAGGTGCGATAACTTTAAGAAGTACATTGATCAGCTCTTCGTTCGCAAGCGTAAATCCACAACGCAGACCTGCAAGCGCAAAAGCTTTCGACAGAGTACGCAGAATCGCAAGATTCGGGTATTGCGCCAGTAAATCTACCGTTGACGCTTCTGGACAAAAATCGATGTATGCTTCATCCATCACCACGATTGCTCGGTCTTTTGTCATCTCAAGCAGAGACACAATGTCCTCACGCTTAACCAAGTTACCTGTTGGGTTGTTTGGCGAACATACAAAAACCAGTTTCACGTTATCCAGATTAGCTTCGATGCCTGCAAGGTCTAGTTGCCAATCTGACGTTAGCGGCACGGTTTTGCGCTCTACACCGATGGTTTCTGCACTGATGGCGTACATGCCGTAAGTTGGTGGGCAGTAAAGAATCGCATCTTCACCCGGCTCACAGAATGCACGAATTAATAACTCAATACCTTCGTCTGCGCCGCGAGAAGTCAGTGTTTGTTCTGGCTTCACACCCGCATACGCTGCGTAAGCGGAAATCAGTTCTTTCGGTTGGCATTCGCTGTAACGATTAAGACGAGCAAAGTCTGTTTTGTATTCATTGTTAAATGGTGATTCGTTGGCATTTAGCCATACGTCACCCGTACCACCGATTCGGCGAGCCGACATATAAGGGGTAAGCTGTTGGACTTGTTTACGCGCTAGCTTTTCCATCTCATTACTCTCTTATTCTTTCTTACTTGCTAATTTTTCTACGCGGATAGTAACAGCACGTTTGTGAGCGTCCAGACCTTCTGCTTCAGCCATCGTGACTACCGTTGGTGCAAGGTTCTTTAAACCATCAGCAGAAAGCTCCTGAACCGTCATTCGTTTAGAGAAATCCTCCAAACCTAAGCTTGAATAAGTACGTGTGTAACCGTAAGTAGGAAGGACGTGGTTAGTCCCCGATGCGTAATCTCCCGCAGATTCAGGCGACCAATCCCCAAGGAAGATAGAGCCTGCATTATCAAGTAGAGGTAGAAGCTCACGAGGGTTCTTAGTCTGAACAATCAAGTGCTCAGGACCGTAGTAATTGGAAATAGAAACTGACTGCGTCATCGACTCGGAAATAATGATCAAGCTTGATGCCAGAGCCTTTTCTGCGATGTCTTCACGAGATAGCTCCTTAAGCTGACGTTGAACCGCATCCGTCACTTGATCAGCAATCACAGGAGAAGAAGTCACAAGTACCACTTGAGAATCAGGACCGTGTTCCGCTTGGCTCAAAAGATCCGCAGCGATAAAGTCTGCATCTGCGGTTTCATCGGCAATTACAAGAACTTCTGATGGACCTGCTGGCATATCAATCGCAGCACCACGGAAATCATTACTTACCTGACGTTTTGCTTCGGTCACGTAAGCGTTGCCCGGACCAAAGATCTTATCTACTTTCGATACAGTCTCGGTGCCATAAGCCATTGCAGCAACTGCTTGGCCACCACCGACGTTATACACCTCATCAATGCCACACAGTTTCGCGACATAAAGGATCTCATCAGCGATTGGGGGTGGAGAACAAAGAACGACTTTACGACAACCTGCAATTTTTGCAGGAACGCCGAGCATCAAAACAGTCGATGGCAAAGGCGCACTGCCACCAGGAATGTACAAACCCACTTTTTGAATTGGGCGTGTTACTTGTTCACAAAGGACACCTGGCTGGGTTTCCACCTTGATCGGTTGCGGCTTTTGCGCTTTGTGGAACTTAGAAATATTGGCGTAAGCTTGCTCTAGTGCGCTCTTCATTGACTCTGACAAACGCTCTGACGCTGCCTTAATTTCCTGAGAAGAAACACGAATGGATTCAGGCTTAACACGGTCAAACTTTTCTGTCAGCTCAATAAGAGCAGAGTCACCTTCTTCTCGAACTTTAGCAATAACTTCGGCCACAGCAGTGGTGATATTGGCACCTTCTGCAATAGCAGGGCGCTCCAAAATAGAGTCTTGCTGATTCTCACTTAATGATTGCCAAACGACTGTTCTCATGATGCTTACTCCATCATTTTTTCAATTGGTAGAACGAGAATTGAACTTGCGCCCAACTCTTTCAGCTGTTCCATTGTTTCCCAGAATAGGTTTTCAGAACTCACTAAGTGAACAGCCATTTTCTGCTTATCTGCAGAAAGAGGAAGAACAGTTGGGTCTTCAGCACCTGGCAGTAGTGCTTTAATTTGATCTAACTTCTCTGCTGGGGCGTGAAGCATAATGTACTTAGATTCTTTCGCTTGCTGCACGCCTTGCATGCGAGTTAACAGCTTTTCGATTAGCGCCACTTTGTCTGCGTCGAACTCACCTGTGCGTTGAATCAATGTCGCTTTTGATTTGAAGATAATTTCAGCTTCTTTAAGGCCGTTCGCTTCCAGTGTTGCACCTGTAGAAACCAAATCAGCGATAGCATCAGCGAGACCCGCGCGAGGGGCAACTTCTACAGAGCCTGTCAGCATACATGTAGAGAATGGAACGCCGGCTTCATCCATGTACGCTTTTAGAAGTTGAGGATACGTTGTAGCAATACGCTTGCCAGCTAAGTCTTGTGGACCGTTGTACTCTTCGTCCTTGTCGATTGCGATAGATAAACGACAGCCACCAAAATCAAGTCGACGAAGCTGAACAAACTCGCAGGGTTCACCTAATGCTTTGCGGTCAAGGCGAACTTCTTCTAGTTCATTTTCGCCAATAAAGCCAAGGTCAACCACGCCATCCATAATTAAACCTGGGATGTCGTCGTCACGAACCAAGAGTAAATCAATTGGCATATTTTCAGAATGGACAACTAAACGCTCGCCCATTACGTTGAACTTTACGCCGCACTGTTTTAGTAGAGCTTGACTCTCTTTGCTAAGACGACCTTTTTTCTGAATTGCGATTCTTAAACGTTGTGTTTGCATTGCTTTGTCCCTATGCAAGATTTTGATATCTAAGTATTTTTCAAACTAATAAAACTAAAAAACCCTCGGGAGATTGAAGTCTCCCGAGGGTTTAAAATCTGCTTTTACTTTGATTTTACCTCCGGGAGTTTCCTGCCTCCCGGGTATGCGTACATCGCCCGAAAGACTAGATTGGGTGATGATGGTGATGAATGTTCATTACAAAATTACGCATACTTATTTCAAGGCTCTTCTCATTTGCTTTGTTACCAACAACACTAACCAAGCTGATTACTTTTTTCAACCCTTAATTTTAAAAAAATTCGAATTGTATAATACAAGTAAATTACCACCTTCTAAAGAAGGTGGCTTTGTGTGAGCCCCCTAAAAGGGGGCCTTTGTTTAGTCCAGCGCCA
>NZ_JAWOQN010000189.1:0-987 GCF_033337395.1 Vibrio sp. YT-19(2023)
TCCTTGTATTTATCGGAATTAAAACGGAAAGAAGACCGGAATTAATGTCAGTACCAATACGGAATACACAATCGAAATCGGCACACCAATTCGCACATAGTCGGTCAATTTGTAATTACCTACACTGTAAACCAACAAGTTGGTTTGATACCCGTAGGGAGAAATAAAGCTCGCGCTTGCGCCAAACAATACCGCCATAATAAATGGCATCGGATCCACTCCGTACCCGACAGCCATGCTATAGCCAATCGGAAATGCTAACGCAGCAGCGGCATTGTTGGTCACCAATTCAGTCAGCACCAAGGTCATGATGTATGTGGCCACCAGCGCACCAAATACGCCCCAGCCGTTAAACGCTTCGATAAACATTTCGCCCATCCTGACGGACAAGCCCGATGAAATCATCAGCTGCGCAATAGAGAGCGCAGAACCCACAATCACCACAATATCAATGGGAAAACGGCGGCGAAGCTCAGAGATTTGCACTATGCCAAACGCAATGAGTGCAATGATGTATACCGCGAGCCCTTTAATGATCGGCACAAGTTCTAGTAGTGCACAGGCGATAACCGCAGCAAAACCAATCAACACAATCGTCGATTTATTGGAGTCCAAACGTGCGCTGGAATCTAAGTCGTGCACTAACACAAATTCTTTACGGTGCGCTCGACGCTCAGATTCGAAACGCTTGCCCGGCACCAGCACTAAAGTATCGCCCGGAGCTAAGGTAATACTGCCCAATCCACCTTCTAAACGCTCATGCCCACGACGAATGGCGACAACAACCGCATCAAAACGATCGCGGAAGCGGCTTTCTTTCAAGGTCTTATGGCAGAAGGTTGCAGAGGAGCTGACCACCACTTCAATAAAGTTTTGACCATTCAAATGCTGTTGCCCAAATAGCGTCAGCCCCGGAATTTCTTGCAAGGTCGCCACACTTTCGACATCACCACAAAACAGCAGGCGATCTTTCGCTTTCAGCACGAA
>NZ_JAWOQN010000190.1:0-985 GCF_033337395.1 Vibrio sp. YT-19(2023)
GGCTTTGTTGCTTAATTCGATGAGAAGACATGGTAGCCCCATGTTGTTCAGTTCTTAAACAACATACTGAGTTTCAGGCATACCTAGCCCTGTAAGCTTGTTCAGCGCTTTGATCATAGCGTAAGTCTCACCAACTTGAGCGTTGTAGTCCCTCAGGCTTAATTTCCCACCTAACAACTGTTTTACCCGATACATTGCTGTCTCTGAGAGCGAGCGCTTATGATAACCATACCGCTTTTTCCATTTCTTGTTAGAGCCGTAGAGCTTCTGGCAACCCACTGCTAAGTTGCGAGGATGTCCTCGTTCCCAGAAGGCTGCCCCTTCTCGTGGCGGGATAAGCGGAACAGCTCGCTTGAGCCGTATGGCATCATGGCAATTCCTTGTGTCATAAGCACCATCGCCTGATATCTCAATGATTTTACGACGTGTCTGCTTAAGCAAGTTGGGAAGTACTTCGGCATCGGTTACGTTAGATAAGCTCAGCTCTGCTGCGACTATTTCGTGGGTGCTAGTATCTACTGCGATATGCAGCTTACGCCAAACCCTACGCTTCCCGTCAGTACCATGCTTCTTGACCTTCCATTCGCCTTCGCCATAAACCTTGAGGCCAGTGGCATCAATGGCTAGGTGTTGTATCGCACCTCTGGTTTTAGTTTTAAATGAAACCTCAACTTCCTTAGCTCGACGGCTTATACAGGTGTAGTGGGGACAAACTAGCGGGATGTTAGCCAGCTTAAATACCGAGTCTAGAAATCCTTGCAGTGCTCTCAACGGCATAGAGAATATGCGTTTCACCATCAGTGCAGTAGTAATGGCTAAGTCGCTGAATTGGCGAGGTCTGCCGCGCTTGCCTTGTTTGTTTTGCTTCCACTCGGCTATCGCTTCCTCATCAATCCAAAAGGTCAGAGAACCACGGTTTATTAAGGCTTTGTTGTACTGCGTCCAGTTAGTTGTTTTGTAACGAGGTTTAGGCATGAGGCTACGA
>NZ_JAWOQN010000191.1:0-985 GCF_033337395.1 Vibrio sp. YT-19(2023)
ATCGCTTGTTTCCTTCGTCCTTTGTCAGAAGAAAGCGCGATGGAATCACTGCCATCTGTTTTAAAGCATCGCGCTAAAATCATTGGTGTGGGGCTAGATTCATCAGAAAAAGGCCATCCACCAGCTAAGTTTTTACGTGTCTTCCAGCAAGCGAAAGAGGCGGGCTTACTTACCGTGGCACATGCCGGAGAAGAAGGACCAGCGCAAAATATTACCGACGCAATTGAAATGTTAGAAGTGAGCCGCGTTGATCACGGCGTTCGCTGCGTAGAAGATGAAGCTCTAGTGGGATCTCTAATTGAAACCAAAATGCCACTGACCGTTTGCCCGCTGTCTAACATCAAACTTTGCGTGTTTGATGAAATGGGACAACACAACATCGTAGAACTTCTGCGTAAAGGCGTGGCGGTAACCATTAACTCTGATGACCCCGTTTACTTTGGTGGCTACATGACCGATAACTTCCTTGCAGTGAATCAAGCACATCCCATGAGCAAAGAAGAACTGGCGAAATTCACGCTCAACGCTATCGATGCAAGCTTCATCGACAACGAGTTGAAGGCTCAATATCGTCATCAAGTCGAACAATATGTTGCACAACATTCATCGATGTAATGCGGTATACCCTTACAAACCCTCTGTGGTTAAAACGGGACTTAAGCGCTAGACTGAAAAAGCTCAACAAAGCACTTAATAAAGGAAGAAAATCATGATTCAACAAGGCCAAGCACTACCTTCTGCAACCGTAAGTGAACTGACTGCCGATGGCATGGTCAACCACGATGTGACCGAACTGTTCGCGAACAAGAAAGTGGTGCTATTCGCGGTTCCTGGCGCATTCACTCCAACTTGCTCAGAAGCTCACCTACCAGGCTACGTAGTACTCGCAGATCAATTAAAAGCCAAAGGCGTTGATTTAATTGCTTGTGTGGCGGTGAACGATGCATTCGTAATGAACGCATGGGGTGAAGCTCAAAACGCTTCT
>NZ_JAWOQN010000192.1:0-984 GCF_033337395.1 Vibrio sp. YT-19(2023)
TACAACGTCGCCATCTTTTACGATGTAGTCTTTACCTTCTAGACGCCATTTACCTGCGTCTTTTGCTCCGTTTTCACCGTTGTATTGGATGAAGTCTTCGTAACCAACGACTTCTGCACGGATGAAGCCTTTTTCAAAGTCAGTGTGGATCTTCGCTGCTGCCTTTGGTGCTGTTGCGCCAACAGGAATTGTCCATGCACGAACTTCTTTAACGCCAGCTGTGAAGTACGTCTGTAGACTTAGCAGTTCGTAACCAGCACGAATTACGCGGTTTAGACCAGGTTCTTCGATGCCTAGATCCGCTAGAAACTCTTCGCGTTCGTCGTCTTCTAGTTCAGCCATTTCTGATTCGATCGCTGCACATACAGGAACAACCACGTTGTTTTCTTTTGCTGCGAACTCACGTACTGCGTCTAGGTACGGGTTGTCTTCAAAACCATCTTCATTTACGTTTGCAATGTACATGGTTGGTTTTAGCGTTAGGAAGTTTAGGTAACCTACTGCTGCTAATTCTTCTTTAGAAAGCTCAACGGTACGCGCTGAACCACCTTCTGTTAGTACAGGAAGCAGCTTTTCTAGAACTGTCAGCTCGAACTTCGCGTCTTTGTCGCCGCCTTTTGCTTTCTTCGCGTTACGCTGAATCGCGCGCTCACAAGAATCAAGGTCAGCCATAGCTAGTTCAAGGTTGATTACTTCAATATCTTCGATTGGAGATACTTTACCTGCAACGTGAACGATATTTTCGTTTTCGAAACAGCGTACAACGTGACCGATAGCGTCTGTTTCACGGATGTTCGCTAGGAATTTGTTACCTAGGCCTTCACCACGAGATGCGCCCGCAACCAAACCAGCGATGTCTACGAATTCCATTGTAGTAGGTAGAACTTTCTGTGGGTTAACGATCTTTGCTAGTGCGTCTAGACGTAGATCTGGCACAGGAACCACACCAGTGTTTGGTTCAATGGTACAGAACGGGAAGTTTGC
>NZ_JAWOQN010000193.1:0-984 GCF_033337395.1 Vibrio sp. YT-19(2023)
TTCGAAGTGATCAATAATATCACTGCCTGCGGCTGCCGAAATTGATCCGGTACCGCTAGTAATCGCGATGCCCTGTAGAGAACCTTGCTCGCCGCCAGACTCGTCCAAAGACAAGCTTGTGACATTGTTAACGACTGGGTTATCGCCATCAGCAATTGTAATCACAAAGGTATTGCTGACCGTATCTTGGTCGTAATCCACGATCGTCGTTGGAAGAGAAAGCGCTATCGTATCGCTATCATTCGTCTGCTCAAGCGGTTTGAACTGTTCAAATTGGTACGTGCCGTCGGTGTTTAACGTGATGCTTAATACCACCTCTCCCGTACCAGCTACGGTTAACGTGATGTTACTGCCATCTTCAGACAAGGTCGCAACCGTCACTTGGTTGTCAGTTAACAAACCATCAAATTGCGACAAACTTTCCTGATTAAAAGTGACAGAAGCCAACTGGTCACTGCCAATTTCGACAAACGTCCCCGTGATTGGCGTCGATGAAGATTCTTCATTCTCAAACGAGATGTCTTGCGGCGCTGGATTATCACCATCGATAATCGTCGTGACAAAATCAATTGGCGTACGAATGCTATTACCACCAATATCAGTACCCGTCATCTCAAACTCAATACTGATGCGGTCACCAACAATCGACACCTGCCCGTCATCTACAGACGCAACATGGTCAATGCCTTGGCTTATGGTGGTCGTCACCTCCAACTCGATATCACGACCTAGCGAAGTCGCTTCAATTTCAATACGTAGGACTTCATTGCCATCTTGAACACCAATGATGGCATTTTGCGCTTCGTCGTATGAGAACTCGACAGCTTTACCACCAGATTGAATATCGGTGTTCAATTCGGCCAGTAGCGACTCTAGTGAAGCAGCAGATGGAACAAATCAGCTAGGGTCAAGCGGGAGATCGCCCGCCTCAACGGATACGCTGGTTGCAATAGATTGAGGATAAGTAGTAAGGGAAATCGAACC
>NZ_JAWOQN010000194.1:0-984 GCF_033337395.1 Vibrio sp. YT-19(2023)
TTGAAGAGTGCTTTGATGCGCTGAACGAACAAGAACAGCGTGACTTTGTTTCTCTGCTTGAATGTGATGATCCAGATCTGTTCACTTGGGTGATGGGACATGGTCGTAGCGAGAACCTAGGCCACGCAGCAATGGTTGATAAAATTGTTGCCCACAACCTCAGCAAAGTTCGTTAATCTTAACGTATCTTCCTCAATTACGGCTCAAGTCAGCAATCTGACCGTTTTCTTAAGCTTGACTTGGGCCGTGTCGCTTTCCGACATTCCGCTCGTATTATCGACTTATTTGTTATTACTGATTGCTCGCAAGCTACGTGATCCAGGCTTTGTCCTTTTGTCGAGTCAAGGGCATTGGTATGTGCACAGCGACGGCACGGTAAAAAATGAAACGAGTAATTCGCATATCAAACACGTCAACCTGACGACGCTGCCTTTTAAACTCTCCTTTACGCTAGAGTCGGGTGAAATGGTGACGATTTGGCGAGACAGTTGTGATGAACGGTGCTATCGGCAACTTTCCTTGATTTTACGTCAATGGAAAATGAAACAGGGAGCCAAAGCTCCCTGTTGATAAGCGTTACATTCGATATTAATTATCGGTTAACTGCTTTGCTGGTACCAGAATTGTCGGGCCGCTGTTTTCCAGTTGATTTGGGTAATCAAGCGTGTAGTGCAGGCCGCGGCTCTCTTTACGCTGCATTGCACAGCGAACCATAAGCTCTGCAACTTGCAGTAGATTACGCAGCTCCAACAAGTTATTAGATACGCGGAAGTTACTGTAGTACTCATGCGTTTCTTGTTGTAGCAGTTGAATGCGGCGCAATGCACGCTCTAAGCGCTTATCGGTACGCACAATGCCCATGTAGTCCCACATGAACAGGCGAAGTTCGTGCCAGTTGTGTTGAATAATAACTTCTTCATCGCTGTTGGTGACTTGGCTTTCATCCCAACATGGAACACGCCAAGGGAAAGAGAGTGGATCCCC
>NZ_JAWOQN010000195.1:0-982 GCF_033337395.1 Vibrio sp. YT-19(2023)
TCGTGCTCTTGGCATGATGGTCAGTGACACGCCTGTTTATCGCGAGAAAACAGAATTCGGCGCAATGTTGATTCGTATGGCGGAGACCCACGTGCGTTTTGGCCATTTCGAGCATCTTTTCTATACCAATCAATTGGCAGAGCAAAAGTTGCTGGCGGACAAAGTCATCGAGTGGCACTTTGCTGATTGTGCGTCGGCAGAGAAGCCATACGCTGCAATGTTTGGTGAAATTGTTCAGAAAACAGCAGACATGATTGCTTACTGCCAAGCGTATGGGTTTGCTCATGGCGTGATGAACACCGATAACATGTCAATTCTCGGGCAAACCTTTGATTACGGGCCATTTGGTTTTCTCGACGATTATGAACCGGGGTACATTTGTAACCATTCTGATTATCAGGGGCGTTATGCGTTCGAGCAGCAACCGCGAATTGCCCTGTGGAATCTTTCTGCTTTGGCGCATGCCTTATCACCGCTCGTCGAGCGAGAAGATTTAGAACAGGCACTGAGCCAATTTGAAGGGCGTTTAAGCCAGCAGTTTAGCCGCTTGATGCGCAGTAAGCTGGGTTTGAAAACAAAAATTGCAGAAGACGGACGTTTGTTTGAGTCGATGTTTGAACTGCTTAATCAGAATCATACCGACTACACGCGATTCTTTAGAGCGTTGTCCAACCTCGATAAACAGCCAGCGCAAGAGGTCATCGATTTGTTTATTGACCGGGAAGCCGCCCAAGCTTGGCTTGATTTGTATTTGGCTCGATGTGAGCTGGAGGTAGATGAAATTGGTGAGCCGATTTCAGCCGAGCAGCGTTGTGAACAGATGCGCCAAGCCAACCCGAAATACATTCTTCGCAACTACCTTGCGCAATTGGCTATCGATAAAGCTGAGGAAGGGGATTTCAGCGAAGTTCACCGTCTTGCTGAGATACTTCGCCATCCATACGATTCGCAACCAGAGTTTGAAGCGTATGCCAAACTGCCG
>NZ_JAWOQN010000196.1:0-974 GCF_033337395.1 Vibrio sp. YT-19(2023)
TTTTGAACCACGGTAGTGGGCACTTGAGGAACAAACCAATGTTATTGTTCGAAGAGCTCTGTATGCAGCTTCTGAATGGCTTGCTTTGCCACCGACTCATTCACAAGGAAGCACAGATTATGAGGGCTTGCTCCATAACAGATCATGCGTAAGTTCAAATCTTCTAGCGTACCAAACACTTGCTTCGCATAGCCTTTACGTTCACTCATCTTGTTACCAATCAAGGCTACCAAACAAAGGTCATGTTCTACTTCGACCTTACACACCTCTTCCAATTCTTCACGTGCTGCTTGAGGAAGTTGTGGTGCGCCTCCTGAGGTATCAGTTTGATCCAGTGTGAGTGACACACTGATTTCTGATGTGGTGATAAGGTCTACCGAAATTTTGTGCTTGGCAAAAATCTCAAATACTTTTGCTAAGAAGCCGTACGCAAGGAACATGTTCGCACTACGTATAGTGACCATCGTTTGATTACAACGCAGAGCGAGGGCGCGGAACAGTGGTGAGCTTTCGACTTGATGACGAATCCACGTGCCGCCTTTTTCTGGTTCTTTGGATGAGCCAACAAAAACCGGGATATCATGGCGCAGAGCAGGGACCAGTGTTGATGGGTGTAATATTTTCGCGCCAAAGTTAGCCATTTCAGAGGCTTCACTAAAACTGATCTCTGGGATTGGTGATGCTTTTGGTGCGATGCGAGGATCGGTCGTGTAAATACCAGGAACATCTGTCCAAATTTCAAGTCCAGATGCTTTCACACCTTCAGCAATCAAGGCTGCACTGTAGTCGCTACCACCACGGCCTAACGTTGTTGTATTGCCTTCTTCGTCAGAGCCAATGAAGCCCTGTGTGATGACGACAGAACCAAGACATAAAGGGATAAGCTTCTCTTGGGCTAGTTGAGCAATGGCTTCGATATTCGGTTCTGCGCGACCAAAGTTGTCGTCGGTTCTTAGCACTTCACGAATATCAAA
>NZ_JAWOQN010000197.1:0-972 GCF_033337395.1 Vibrio sp. YT-19(2023)
ACCGAGAGCAGCGGCTAGAATTACAACGAGAAGTACCCGTTAACCAATATGAGATGCGATACCTATTTTGGGCGAAGCGCAGATAAAGCCAGTCCGCAACAGGTCTGATGAGTGGCCAGCGCAGCGGTGCATACAACCAACCTCGTCCAACAAGCTGCCAAGCTCGGTAGGTCACATCCAGCCCGAGGAGTAAATTCCCTTGGTTGTCCAAGGCATGCAGAATGGTGTTGGCACGATCAGGGTCGATTTGCGGGTAGGCCGAAAAAGCGTCGCTGTAAATATCAACGGTGTTTATCTCTTGCTTATGATCGTGTTGGCGTAATGCCTTCATCTCTTTGGCGCACAGTGGGCAAGTGCCGTCGTAGAAAATAGTCAGTTTAGTCATATCAATTCGTCATTGCATTGGGGCTGCTTGATGGTTTCTCGCTGTTTTTACGTGTCGATGCTTCTTTGGGTTCATTGTGCTGCAGGTAGTGCTGCCAGTTAGTGCGAATGTTTTCGTAATTGTATTGGCAGAAGTCTTTGCGATCTCGAAGGTAGTCTTTTTCAACTTCGTCGAGTAACGATTTGTACTGTTCAGGATCGCTGCCATACACCAAGCACAAAGTGGAGAAGTAACGCTGCAGGTCAAAACTGTGTTCGTCAATGTACTCGCCGAAATCGTAATAGTCGGGTCTGTCATCGGACTCAAACGCAAACATGTCGGCGGCACTGATGGCCATATCGGCGCCATCGTCTAAATAGTCGATCAGTAAAATAGTGGCGAAATTGTCAACGGCATCTTCTTCTTTCCCCAACACAGGGATGCTTTGATCCTCGATGTACGCATGCCCAGCTTCATGCAGCAAAGTGTGTAATAAGGTATCTAATGCACCAGTCTTTGGCGATTTTCCGTAGCGATCTTCATATTGCGTGTTGGAGAAGTAATTGAGCGACTCCAAATAAAACGTATAAGGAATATGGATGGTGTGC
>NZ_JAWOQN010000198.1:0-972 GCF_033337395.1 Vibrio sp. YT-19(2023)
GTCGTTCAAATAAATCGAAACCTTACCAAGCAATAAATTAATTGTTTTAAATACATGTCGTTAGCTGATCGTCATTTTATATCAGCATAATATGACCATTTTTTATAACCATATTATTAACCGAATTGACTTAGATCGACTCCTTTACAATACTTTTTACCAACTTGAAAGAAATTGCTGTCTTATCGTCAGTGTTAATAGTTATTCGGAATTTATTAATACTCAGATTAGATGGAAATCTGTAGCTTGTTGTTATTACTGATAGTTTAAATTTTCTCTAATCACTTAACAGGCATATTCTGTCAATGACATCTCAGCAAATCTTTTAATAGGGATAAGTAAAGTGCGAATTTATATTCGTACTATTTCATAGTGAGGGCGTGAGATGTTTATACAAACAGTAAGAATCGTCATACCGTTAGTATTACTGCAGTTTTTAACGGGTTGTCAGTCGGATGATAACGATAAGCTAAAATCAGAAATTGAGTCATTAAAACAAGAGATCAGTCAACTAACAAAAGAAGTAGGAAAGATAGAAAATGAAGTGAAAGAAATGAAAGATTTGGCATTTAACCCACCCAAAAAAGAGCCACCGACTTTGCCGAATCAACCTAACTTTACTGAAGATGGCACATTGCCACTTCTGGGAAGTAAAGACGCAAAAATTGCTATTATTGAATTTTCTGATTTTCAATGTCCTTATTGTAAACGATTTACAGACAGTGCTTTTAAACAGATAAAAGAAAATTATATTGATACTGGTAAAGTTCAATATATTGCGCGCGATTTCCCGTTGAGTTTTCACGCGAAAGCCATGGGTGCTGCGATCGCAGCTACGTGTAGTCTTCACCAAAATTCCTACTGGCCAATGCGAGATATGCTGTTTAGCAATGTCAAAGACTTAGGAGATGAGCTCTATAAAAAAGCAGCTACAGATTTATCTTTGAACTTGGAAGAGTTCAATAAGTGCAT
>NZ_JAWOQN010000019.1:0-9038 GCF_033337395.1 Vibrio sp. YT-19(2023)
CTGAAACTCAGTATGTTGTTTAAGAACTGAACAACATGGGGCTACCATGTCTTCTCATCGAATTAAGCAACAAAGCCAAAATATTGTATAGATGTGATTTAATAGTATGCTCGCTGATAAATAAAGAATCAGCGATTTCCATATTTGAACCACCTTCTTTCAACATTTTTAAAACCTGAACTTCACGCCGAGTAAGCTCAACCTCAATAGCAGGTTCGATAATGCTATTTACTTCTCTGCCTCGATAATAATTTACTAGCTGATCAAGTAATCTTCGAGACAGCCAATTATCCCCTTTTATTATTGCTTTTAATCCCTGACAAACCTTGTCCATTGAATCTCCTGGACCAAATATACCTTTTACATGAGGCCAAGAAGCGAGTTCTTCTGTGTCTAAGTCATAACCCAGATTAAGCATTATAGTTCCTAGCACTTTATTACTATCTTTTAAATAAACTAAAGTTTCGGAAGGAATCTCAACTGAAAAATCAACAAGCAAAAAGTAGCGTTCCGGAATGAGTTCATGATAACTAGGGTTTTTAGTATCAATGATCGTTATTTTAGTTTCTGTATTTTTAGAAAGCATTTCCTTAAAGTTTTCACTCTGTAAACTTTGTTGAGTGAGCATTAGGATTTCAGGCTTTTCCATATACTGTTCCATAATGTTTCTCATACTTTCAGTGACTTAACACTCTTAAATTAGTAGTTAATCGTCAGCACTTAGTTTGATATGTAAGT
Source organism: Vibrio sp. YT-19(2023) (assembly GCF_033337395.1). NCBI lineage: Bacteria > Pseudomonadati > Pseudomonadota > Gammaproteobacteria > Vibrionales > Vibrionaceae > Vibrio > Vibrio sp. YT-19(2023). The sequence goes on from NZ_JAWOQN010000019.1 coordinate 739, forward strand.
GCTAGTTCACAGAGTAAAGTTATTTGCTACTTTTTTAAATTCTAAAGTTATTAAAAAGAGAACCAAAAAAAGTGTTTCTCATAAAAGAAACACTTTTAACACATTCAGGTCACAGAAATTATTAAGAGTTTACTAAATTAGGCAACCTAATATTGCAATAGCATTACACCGTTAACGAGTTGTCTGAAATATTTTCCTTTGCCCAAATAAGTGCTTGAACTCTATTTTTCACATCAATCTTCTTGAAAATATTATGTAAATGCGTTTTTACCGTATTCTCGCTGACAAATAATTGTTCGGCGATTTGTTGATTGGACGCCCCCATGGAAAGAAAGGTAATTATTTGTTGCTCTCGTTTGGTCAGAATAGCGGAAACATTCTTATTTATAGGTTTGCAATGTCGACGAAGGTAAGTAATGTACTGCTGAGAAAACTTACGGCTGAACCACATATCTCCTTGAAGCACCTTACCAATACCAACTTGCAACGTTTTTATATCATCAGAGGTATAGAAAATACCGGCCAAAGTACGCCAAGCAAAGAGATCTTCTGTCGATATGGATTGCTCACAATTAATTAAGATTTCAAGCGTGTCTTTCTGCTTGGCCGCTTTAAACTCCGCATAACGGCGAAAAATTTCATCCGTGATCACGCTGCAATCAACAATAATGGCTGATGCAAGAGATTCATGTAACACTCCGTGAATCAGATTATCTGGCGTGATTAGAGCAACACTAATACCGAGTTTGGTCTCCAATACATCTTTCAACAGAGATGACTGTAGACTTCCCTCCGTGATTAAAATAACGTTTCTTTTTTTTTGCTGCTCCATCCTGATCGCATTCCCTTGGTCGTTTCTATTGAAATACGCAATAGATTTAGATAGAGCGGTAGTATTGTCAAGTATGAAAATCACTAGTACTAATTAATAACTCATTGAAGTGTCAATAATTTTTAAGTGGCAAGTATGTGAGAGGTATTAGCATTTTTCAGACATTAAAAAAGGGAGTATAAACTCCCTTTTTGTGTTTGAGCAGGTGATTTAATCACGCACGTTAGAGGCAAAACACCACCTAACTTAGTGGATTGGAACTGCGTTTTTTTGGTTAAACTTACCAAAGTGTTGTTCTAACACTTCTGGCGTCAGCTTACCTTCCGCTTCCAGCTTTTTCAGCTCAGCGACGATCGCTTTTTGCTCTTCTAGCGACGGCAGTTTTACTTCTGGCTCCTGAGCGGTTTCTTGAGAAATTTGCTCTAGTTCTTTTTCGAAGTCATTCATAGTACTTACCTAAAATTAATGATTGAACTTTTAAACTTCGCCTATTCTATCCAACTCTATAACTTGAAGCTACCAACCATCTTGTCTAAACGAGAAGAGAGCGCTTGAAGATCGCGACTTGCATCCGCCAACTCTTCTGCTGTCGCGGTTGTCATTTCATTTATCGCGTTGATTTCTTCGATATTTTGATTAATGGTATGCACCACCGTGGATTGCTCTTCCGTCGCCGTTGCAACTTGTGTATTACGATCAGAGATGTCGGTGATTCGTTCAGAAATACTGATTAATACCTCGACTGCTTCATCGGTAGAAGTAACCCCTTCTATGGTGACCGCTTTGCCCGCTTCCATAGCATTTACCGCGTCTTGTGCGTCACTTTGAAGCTGATTGATCATGCGCTGAATCTCTTCTGTAGAATCGGCCGTGCGTGAAGCTAGGTTTCTTACCTCATCAGCAACAACCGCAAAACCACGTCCCTGCTCACCAGCACGAGCAGCCTCAATTGCAGCGTTTAGCGCAAGTAAATTCGTTTGCTCAGAGATGTCACGAATTACACCCAGAATCGAGCCAATATCTTTGGTTGTCGATGCCAACTGCGTAACAACAATATTGGTTGTTTCAACATCATAGGCTAGGCGGCTGATCACCTCTTTTGCTTTCATCACAACTTCTCGACCAGTTTGAGTGTTATCTGAAGCCTGATTTGCCGTATCAGCAGCGGTAGCCGCGTTTGATGCAATTTCACTGATGGTCGCACCCATTTGGTTGATAGCTGCAACTACTTGAATGGTTTGATCACGCTGCTCTTGGCTGTTGTCGTGTGTGGATGTTGCTTTCGTTGACACACTTTCTGCCGCTTGACTTAATGAGCCACTGGTTAAAGCAACCTCTTTCATCGTGGCATGAATCTTCTCAATAAATCCATTAAAGCCTTTTGAAAGCTGAGCAATTTCATCATTACCCTTAATTTCAATACGCTGCGCCAAATCGCCTTCACCTTGCCCAAGGTCGGTAAAACGATCGGCAATCAGTCGGATTGGTTTCGTAATGCTGTTTGCCAACCATACGCCCATGAGGATGAATACAACGGCAACAATGATGGTCGTAAACAGCATTTTTTTAGCTGTCGCATTCAGGTCTGCGAATACTTCATCAACGGGAACCACGCCAATAACAAACCAGTTCATTGAAGGAACATACAAACTAGAAACAAAAGTATCCTGCCCTTCAAACTCCACATTAATTAGGTTGAAGCTATTTTTGTTCAACAGCGCACTTGCGTCACTACCAAATAGTTTAGTGATAGAAGTTTGGTTCTTACCTTGTTGGCGGTGTATTTGAATCTGGCCTTGTTCATTAGTGAGGAACACGTAACCCGTATCTTCAATTTTAAACCCATTGAGCAAAGCAACCATGTCTCCCATAGATTTAGAGAGACCTGACATTGATGTACCATTAAGATCTTGGAAATTGGCAAACATTTTCACTTCGCCATTTGCCTCTTGGAACACACTCACGGACGTTTCTTGACCAGACGACGTAAATCCAAAGAACCAAGCATCTTGCGTTCGGTTAAGTTGACGTAAGAATCCGTTTTGATTCCAGTAATATGCCGTTTGACGATTCGCTACCGACGCATCATTAAGACCATACTGTGATTTAACGTTATTGAGCTGCTGAACCAACTGAACTTCTACTGACGGATCACGGTCTGTATTAGATAGGGCTTCAACAATAAATTCGTTTGTAGCCAGCTGTTTTGCCGCTTGTTGCATTTCGACAACTTCGCGGTCAATTTCGGTATTGATTTGCTGCAACATCGCAGGTAGCTCGATGTCAATAAGACGATGGCTCAATACATCTCTCGCATGACGCTGAGCCATAACACCAACAATGATTGTTGATGCTAGAACAGCAAACGTAATGCCAAGTACAACCTTCTGTTTGATGCTCAAGGAATGAAGTTTCAACATATTCGGACCTTTTAAAAGAATCACTTGTTATTGGCCCCACAAGGGGAATCAGGTGCATATCTCATGACACGCACACCACGGAATCTTTATCGGCTCATATGTACAAAACTAGAGGCATTTCTCATTATATTATGAAAAATAAATGTAACACACTGTCAAATAAGCACTTTCAGAGATAGCACGTACTTGCAATTCTCTGTAGCGTCCCAATATTGAAAAGATAAATTGCAATAGAGCGTTGGAACTTTTTTCACATGGAAAATGACCAATACTCAACACGAAAATCACATGGATACCGAGAGTCCAAAGCATGCATAAATCTAACTTCGAAACTCTTCAGCAATACTTAGAGTCGCAGATCATCGGACAGCAAGATCTGGTAAAGCAACTGCTTGTTGCGCTTCTTGCGGATGGGCATATTTTAGTTGAAGGCCCTCCTGGGTTAGCAAAAACCCGTGCAGTAAAATCACTCTCAGACTGTGTTGAAGGCGACTTCCACCGCATTCAGTTCACCCCTGATTTGCTGCCAGCCGATTTAACCGGCACCGATATCTTCCGTCCCGAAACCGGAGAATTCACTTTCCAATCAGGTCCTATCTTCAACTCGCTTATTCTTGCGGATGAGATAAACCGTGCGCCAGCCAAAGTACAAGCGGCAATGCTTGAAGCAATGGCAGAGAAACAAGTCACAGCAGGTCGTCATACCTACCCGCTGCCAGAGTTGTTTTTGGTTATGGCAACTCAAAACCCGATAGAGCAAGAAGGGACCTACCCCCTTCCTGAAGCGCAGCTAGACCGCTTTTTATTGCATTTAGAAGTGGAATACCCAGATGCGGAGCATGAGCTATCTATCTTGCGTATTAACCGCGGAGAAGCAAAAGGCGAAGCAAAGGTTGAACGCCCAATGTTAAGCCAACAAGATATATTCACCGCACGTAAAGAAGTGTTGGATATTCATATGGCGGAAACGATAGAGCAGTACATCGTCCGTTTAGTTATGGCGACACGTCAAGCCAACGAATATGACACTGAGTTGGACAAGTGGTTGTCAATGGGTGTGAGTCCGCGTGCCACCATCGCTCTTGATCGCTGTGCACGTGCGCACGCTTGGCTTGCTGGTCGTGATTTTGTCTCTCCGGAAGATGTTCAAACCATGGCTTATCCGGTACTGCGCCACCGTTTATTGTTGAGTTACCACGCTCAAGCGGAAGGCATTACGGCAAACCAGGTCATCGATAAACTGCTAAACCTTGTTGGCAGTGCATAAACAGGTGAGTGATATGTCCGCTACACATTCATTACCACCTCATGCGAATGGGGTGACATTAACCCTTGAAGAGCTGCTCCAATATCGCACTCAATCTGTACGTTGGTTACCACCAGCACAGAGTCTCTGGTCGCAGATGAGTGGTAACCATACCAGTCGCCAAAAAGGGCGAGGTATGGATTTTATGGAGGTGCGCCAATATCAACCTGGCGACGATATTCGCAGCATTGATTGGCGAGTCACCGCTAGGACCGGTAAAGCACATACAAAATTGTTTGCAGAAGATAAAGAGCAAGCGGTCATTCTTTATCTTGATCTAAGTTCTAGTCTACATTTTGGATCTAAGTATGTACTCAAATCCGTTCAATTGGCCCACTTTGCCAGTGTTCTAATTTGGCTAACTCTAGCTAAAAAAGATCGCATCGGCGCAGTGATTGATGACGGACATCAATGTCTTGAATTTCGCCCCTCTTCTTTACAAAGACAAGGGCTGCGGATTCTTAACGCCATAGTCGACATACATAATGCGCAAGTAACTCGTACTGCAAGCAACGACACTCGTACACTGCCTTATACACAAGTATTGGAGACACTTCATACGCTCACCCCAAAAGGCAGCGAATTGATTATGCTCAGTGACTTTGCCCACGTAACACCAACGGAACTGGCACAACTACGTCGACTCAAACAACACAATAGCGTAAGGGCCGTTCAGTTTTATGATCCGTTAGAAAGAGGCGAAACAGACTTTAGAGGTCAAGTGAAAGCTTCGGATGGGCTGCATAGTCAATGGTTTAACTTTGGCTCTAAAGGACAACGAAGAGAACTCGAAAGCCACTTTACCCAACATCAAGAAACCATTAAGCAGCAGTGCCATTCGATAGCAATTCCATTTAACACGCTATCAAGTGGCTGGCCCTTAATTTCACAATTAAGCTAACAAACTGACAAGCAGTATTTATTAAGCAGTAATAATAATGACAACAAACAACCAAAGCCTAGACCTTGAACCTTTGATTTTGCCAAACGCTCCGGATTGGTTTCCGCTCGCTTGGGGATGGTGGGTGGTGCTTGCAGCCACCTTGCTCTTCGTTTTCGGCATTTGTCTTTATGTGAGATGGCGTAAAAAACACTTACGCGCAAAAAAGACAGCATTAACACTTTTAACTCAACCTACCACGCCTCATACCCCCTCTTCTGCTCTGGAAATATTGCGCCAGGCAGCATTGAGTTACTTTCCGCGTGAAGAGATCGCACCATTAACCGGAATCGCTTGGTATAAATTTCTCGATAGCCATACCAAAGAAAGTCGATTCGTAGACAAACAACATCAGTGGCAAGAAGCGTTGTATCAGAATTCTTCCCAAGGGCAGCATCAAAGCTTGGTAGACGATTGTGTCTTTTGGATAACCTACGCTTTGCCACCAAAGAAAAAGGCAAATAACCGTGACTGAGCAAACACTCATAACCGATCTTGCCCAATGGCTAAACATTGAATTTGTCTGGTGGTGGGCACTGTTTTTGTTGCCCATCCCATGGCTGGTATACAAGTTCCTGCCACAAGAATCTCAACAAGCCGAGATCAAATTGGCGTACTTACCAACCAATGAGAATCGCAGCAAGCCTAAGCAAGCGCTGCAAAAAGCACTTTCAATCGCGATCTGGGGCCTTCTTGTCGTCGCGTGTGCGCGTCCAGTTTGGTTTGGCGATCCCGTTGAATTCCAACCCAAATATCGGGACTTGATGTTAGTCGTCGATCTGTCCGGTTCGATGCAGCAGGAAGACATGGAACTCAACGGCGAATATATCGATCGCCTCACAGCAGTCAAAAAAGTTCTGTCTGATTTCGTAGCAAAGAGAAAAGGTGACCGTCTCGGAGTTGTTTTGTTTGGCGACCATGCTTATTTGCAAACACCACTCACTGCAGACCGCAAAAGCGTCATGCAACAGATTAATCAAACCGTCATCGGCTTGGTTGGTCAACGAACCGCCATTGGTGATGGTATTGGGTTAGGCACAAAAACCTTTGTAGACAGTGATGCTCCCCAACGAGTCATGATTTTGCTCAGTGACGGCAGCAATACTGCAGGGGTGCTCGAGCCGCTAGAAGCAGCGGAAATTGCGAAAAAATACAACGCCACTGTTTACACCGTGGGCGTGGGCGCTGGTGAAATGATGGTAAAAGAGTTTTTCATGACTCGCAAAGTCAACACCGCAGCCGACTTAGATGAACAAACACTGACTAAAGTGGCAGAGGTGACAGGTGGACAATATTTTCGAGCGCGAGATACAGAAGAGCTCGAAAAGATTTATGACACCATCAACCAGCTAGAACCCGTATCTAGCGACACACAAACTTGGCGCCCTCAGTCTGAATGGTTTCCATATCCATTAAGCGCTGCATTTGTATTGTCGGTATTGTTATTCCTATTAAGGAGAAAACATGGCTGAGTTTATTTTCCTCAATCCTTATTGGCTTTTGGGGCTCATCGTGATCCCTATTGCACTCTTGCTTAATCACAAATTTAGAGCCCAAAAGTCCACACTGATTGCCCCTCACCTATCGCGGATGCTCGGACAAAACACGCAGTCTAAGCATTACTTCACTCTATGGGGTTTAGCTTGGGCAATAACTTGCATTTCATTAGCGGGGCCAAGCTGGCAGTCCAATGCTCGACCAAGCTTTGAGTTAAACCAAAACCGTATCTTGGTGCTTGATATGTCTCGCTCTATGTTTGCTACAGACATCAAACCCAATCGGCTAGCACAAACACGTTATAAGGCGCTCGATTTGCTGCCTAAATGGAAAGAGGGAGCCACTGGACTTATTGCTTACGCTGGCGATGCCTATAACTTAAGTCCACTGACAACTGATTCCAGCACGCTTGCTGGCATTATCGAAAATTTGTCACCAGAGCTGATGCCTTTTCAAGGAGCAAACCTGCCTGCCGCGATTGAACTTGCGATCAACCAGTTTTCTCAAGCCGGCACGCAACAAGGCGATATCATCGTGTTAGCGGATGATCTTGATACGTCAGAGCTGTCTCGCGCGTTAGATTTAGTCCAAGGTACAAAGTTTCGCATTTCTGTTCTTGCCGTCGGGACTCCTAACGGTGCGCCTATCGCGCTGCCCGATGGCTCTCTGCTAAAAACGGCACAAGGCACAACCGTCGTAGCGAAAACAAATCTGAAAAATCTACAAATGCTAGCGAATAAGACTGGTGGCCTATTTGTTCCTATTCAACACACCAACCGTGATGTTGAAAACATCGCGGCCTTTACCAATAACATTGGTAGCCAGCTTTCTGCGACCCAAAGCGAAGAAGTTAAAACTGATTCTCGTCTCAACAGTGGCTTTTGGTTACTGCCGTTGTTACTTATTCCTGCGGCTTTACTGTTTCGACGCGGCCTGATTTGGATGGTAGTTGCGACTGCAGTCCCAGTAACGTGGACACCGCATGCAGAAGCTAATCCGTTCTTAAATGCCGACCAACAAGGAGCGGAACTCTACAAGCAAGGTGAGTATGAACAGGCGCAAAACCTATTTACAAACCCAAGCTGGAAAGGAGCCGCCAGTTATCAAAAAGGTGACTACGAAGCCGCTATCGAAGCATTTTCTCATGATGCCTCCCTTAACGGCCGCTATAACCTCGCCAACTCGCTCGCTCAAAATGGTCAATTAGAAGATGCGGCTGATTTGTATAAAAAACTGCTAGAGGATAAGCCTAACTTTGAAGCCGCGAAGAAAAACCTATCGGTTGTAGAAGAAAAGCTAAAACAG